>JAISSJ010000077.1 GCA_031273195.1 Candidatus Fibrimonas sp. | reverse complement strand
AAGGAGCTTTCCAAAACTCCGGCACGGTCGCAGCCAAGCCCAACGGCATAAGCCTCCGCATATTCCAAACCCTTGCCTTCCGAGTCGTTTTCCCTTTTAACCGCAATCAAAGCCGGCATTCCAAAGCCACGCACATATTCGGCGCGAACCTCGGAACCGGGGCCTTTTGGGGCAACCATTATCACGGTTATGTCTTCTCTGATTTGCATTCCCTCTTCCACAATGTTGAATCCGTGGCTGTAGAGGAGTGCCGAACCCTTTTTCATCAGGGGCATGATTTCCGCTACGACTTTTGAGTGCTGTTTGTCCGGTGTGAGGTTGCAAACCAGGTCTGCGGTTGGGATTAAATCCTTGTATATGCCGACTTTAAATCCGTTTTCGCTGGCATTTACAAAGCTGGCCCGTTTTTCGTCAATGGCGGATTGCCTGAGCGCAAAGGATACATCCAATCCGCTGTCTCTTAAATTAAGCCCTTGGTGCAAGCCCTGCGCCCCTGCGCCTATTATCACGATTTTTTTGCCATTTAACGCTTCTGTGCCCCGGGCAAATTCCGAAGCATCCATAAAACGGCATTTGCCAAGTTCTTCCAATTGCATACGTAGCGGCAACGTATTGAAATAATTCATCTGAAACCTCTTTTTTGTGCACAGATAATATAGTAAACCGTTTACTATATTCCTTGCTATGCTGGACTCAAACCGAACTGCTCGCGTGCTTGGAAGCCTGGTTACCGCGCAGGGCGTTGTTCTCGTTGTATTTTGGAGGATCCTGGCAATGATTGTTGCCACTGCGACTGCCCGCTATGCTAACTTCACCGGAAGAATGGCGAAAAATTTTTTTGCTCAAGACCGTGCCTTGGCAGAGTTGCTCAAAACAGGCAAATCCTTTCTGACCCCGTTGCTCATTTTGGGCATAATAATAACTCTCTTGGGAGTATTAATGATTTTGTTTCCTAAAAAAACGGTGAAAATCCTTATATTTTTGCGAATTTTACGTGCCGAGTAAGGAGAGCAATATGAATTCCATAACCTATTCCTTTTTAAAACTATTGCCAAAAAATGCGGTTAGCAGGGCTTTCGGGGCTTTTTCAAGGATGGAAATACCCATAATAAGCAGAATTTTAATGTACTGGTTTGCAAAGCATTACGGAATAAATCTGAAAGAATCCGAAATTCCAGAAAAAGGCTTTGCGAACATTCACGAGCTTTTCACAAGAAAACTGAAACAGGACGCGAGGATTATAGAAGATAACGCAGAGGTTGTTTGCCCCGTGGACGGAGTTTTAACGGCATTTGGAATGCTTGCAAACGAATGCCCCGAATATATGCAGGCAAAGGGAAAATTTTACAGCTTGGAAAGCCTGCTTCGCAACAAGGAACTGGCTCAGAGATTTGCCGGCGGAATTTGGGCGACCATATACCTTTCACCATGCAACTACCACCGCATACACTCCCCGGTTTCAGGAAACGTAGTTGCCGCCTATTATTGCCCTGGGAAACTTTGGCCGGTAAATGCAGGGAGCGTTGAGAGAATTGAAGGGCTTTTTTCCATAAACGAAAGGCTTATAACGCAAATTGGCACCTACGACGGAGGGGAAATTTTGCTGGTTAAAATCGGAGCCACAAACGTGGGGCGCATAGCCGTTGATTACAGAAAGGACTGGTTCACAAACTCCATGCCGCCGCTGGCAAGCCGCAAAGCGCTTTTCACAAAGTGGGAAGCCGAGCAAGCACATTCTTATACAAAAGGGCAGGAAATAGCCCGCTTTGAAATGGGAAGCACCATTATATTGGTTTGCAACAGAACCGTGCTCAAAAGGACAAATCATCTATTTGACGAGTTGGAAGGCAAAGAGGTGATTATGGGGCAAGGATTGATGGTTTAGGGTTATCTTGAAAAAAAATTCGGGACCCCCCCTTGACAAGTGTCAAAAAAGTTTCTATATTTTTACACCGTTATGATTTCAAACAAAGAAACAAGCTCCTTTGAACATTTGTTCCCTGCCATGCTCTGCGGGAACTGCTTGTGTTGTTGTTAAAATTCTTCAAGAAAATAAAATAATGGCTGTTTCTTCATGCCACGAAAAATGAAGAAAAACATATAAGGAGAATATGTGTGAGCAAACTCGTTGTTAAAAATGTGACTTTGAATTATGTCAACGAAAGCAAGTCTTGGACAAAGGCCTTGGAAAACCTGAATTTTTCCGTTGACAAAGGCGAATTTTTGAGCATTATAGGGCCTAGCGGTTGCGGAAAAAGCACCATTCTCAACCTGTTTACTGGGTTGCTCTCTGCCTCCGAAGGCGAGATTTTGCTGGACGGGAAAAAAATATCCGGCACGGGTTTAGACAGAGGGGTTGTGTTCCAGCATTATTCCCTGTTCCCGTGGATGTCCGCAAAAAAGAATATCAGCTTTGCGTTGCGCCAGTCATTTCCGGCAAAAAGCAAAAAGGAACTTGCCGCCGTGGCAGAAGAGTATCTGGCAAAAATGGGACTTAAAGGATTTGAAGATAAATTCCCCGCTGAGTTGTCCGGCGGTATGCAGCAACGGGTTGCCATCGCCAAAGCCCTCGCTATGGACACAGAGCTTATTCTGATGGACGAACCCTTTGGCGCAGTGGATTCAAAAACACGTGTTGTTTTGCAAGACCAACTGCTCAAGATGTGGGATAGCGGCAGCGAGAGAAAGACGGTTGTCTTTATCACCCACGATATTGATGAAGCGATTTTTTTATCCGATAGAATTATCGTTATGTCATCCGGGCCGGGCCGGGTAAAACGGGAAATACCGGTGAGCTTCGCACGCCCCAGAGACCGTTTTTCCTTTACAAAAGAGACTGGATATGCGCATTTGCGCAACGAAATTGTGAACCTGTTCTATGACGATTTGGCAGACAAAATAGGCGGAGAGGAGGTTGTGCTATGAGAAAAATTTTTCGCCCCGCAGATTTTATATTCATTCTTTTTTTAACCCTGGTGCTCGCCCTGCCTTCGGCGGCGAACACCCATAGCTTATATTTGGCCGGTTTAATCGCCATAACGCAGGCAATCTTTGTTGGCAGGAGAATATTCGGCAAAAATCCCGAAAAAATCATCGCTCTCGGCGATGCATTGTTGATTGTATATATATTTTTGCTGCTTTGGGAACTTGCAACTTCTAAATTCGCTTGGCTGGATAAATTTCTCTACCCAACGCCGGGAGTGGTGATAAAACTATTCATAGAGGATATGCCCAACCTGCTAAAAGGCTTGGCAAGTTCAGCCGGTTTGCTAATCGGAGGTTTTAGCCTCGCTTTGGCTACAGCCATTCCTTTGGGGTTATACTTTGGCTACAAAAGGCGGCTAAAACTGGCGGCAAAGCCCTTTGCCAAAATTTTGGGGCCTATTCCGCCTATAGTATATATACCATACGCAATAGCTGTTTTGCCAACCTTCAGGGCCGCATCCACATTTATCATATTTTTGGGAGCCTTCTGGCCTATTTTTATCAACACCTTGAACGGCGTTTCGGATATTGACAAAAAAATCATGGACTCCGCGCGAATGTTGAATTTGAGCGACAGGCGAATGTTGCTCAACGTCATATTGCCGGGTTCAATATCTTCCATTATGTCTGGAGCTACCATAGGGCTGTCTTTCTCTTTTATTCTGCTCACCTCGGCGGAGATGATAGGCGCAACAATCGGAACGGGTTGGTATGTGAAGTATTTTTCGGATTTTGCCGATTATCCCCGTGTTATCGTAGGGATTATTTTTATAGGGATTGTGGTTACGATAATCACATTTTTCTTTGATAAACTGGAGAGATACCTTTTGCGGTGGAGAAAGAACTAATTTCAAAAAAGGAGGAATCGCTATGGAAAAAGTTGCAAAAAATTTGACGGAACTCATCGGAAATACGCCGTTGCTGGAACTTTCAAATTATGGAAAGAAAAACCGCCTCTCTGCCCGGCTTGTGGCAAAACTGGAATATTTCAATCCGCTTGGGAGCGTAAAAGACCGCATAGGCTACGCTATGATAGCGGATGCGGAAGAGAAAGGGCTTATTAAAAAGGAAACGGTTATCATAGAACCGACCAGCGGAAACACCGGCATCGCACTCGCATTTGTATCCGCCGCCAAGGGGTACAGGCTTATTCTAACAATGCCGGAAACCATGAGCGTGGAACGGCGTAATTTGCTGAAGGCGCTTGGAGCAGAACTTGTGCTTACGCCCGGCACAGAAGGCATGAAGGGAGCTATAAAGCGAGCAGAGGAACTGGCCGCCGAAACACCCAACTCCTTTATTCCGGGTCAGTTTATAAATCCGGCCAATCCGGAAATTCACCGCAAAACAACCGCTTTGGAGATATGGAACGATACCGATGGAAAGGTGGATCTTTTTGTAGGCGGCGTAGGAACCGGCGGAACTGTTACCGGAGTTGGCGAAGTTTTGAAGGAGAGAAATCCAAGCGTTAAAATAATAGCGGTAGAACCTACTGATTCGCCGGTGCTTTCGGGCGGGAAACCCGGATCACATAAAATTCAAGGCATAGGCGCGGGATTTGTGCCGGATATTTTCAATTCTAAAATTGTAGATGAAATTATCGGTGTTCAGAATGAGCAGGCGTTTGAAGCCGCACGCGAATTGGCTGCATCCGAAGGGCTATTGGTTGGAATTTCGTCCGGAGCGGCAACGTATGCGGCAACGCAGCTTGCCAGACGTCCGGAAAACGAAGGCAAAACCATTGTTGTGCTACTGCCGGATACGGGAGAGCGTTATCTTTCCACGGTGTTGTTTGAGAAGGGGCAAGCGCAAAAATAAACAGGAGTTAAAAAATGAATTCTATCAGCCCCAAAGAGAGAATTTTTCGTGTTTTTGATAAAAAAGCTATAGACCGCCCTCCGGTTGTTTGCCCGGGTGGAATGATGAATGCGGCTATCGTGGATGTGATGAACAGCACCGGGCATACGCTTCCCGAAGCACACCACGATGACAGGCTTATGGCGGCTCTTGCCGAAGATGTATATACCCATACGGGGTTTGAGAACTTTGGAATTCCGTTTTGCATGACTGTTGAAGCAGAAGTGCTGGGAAGCGAAATTAATTTCGGCACCTTGAGTTGCGAACCTAAAATACAGGCGGAACGCTTTGCAACTGTTTCGCAGGTTGAATATAAAGACATAAGCCAAATGCTCAAGCAGGGGCGAATTTCTCACGTGGTGCAGGCAGGGTGGCACTTATCCCGCAAAAATGCGGATGTCCCGGTTATAGGCAATTTGACCGGCCCTATAAGCACGGCGGCATCGGTGGTTGACCCGATGAACTTTTTAAAGGGACTGCGAAAGGATAAAAATGGTTCGCACAAGGTGCTTGACTATGTTACCGATTTTCTCATAGCTTACGCCCGGTTGATGATTGAAGGCGGCGCAGCAATTATTTCCATTGGCGACCCGACTGCTACCGGCGAAATATTGGGGCCGAATATGTTTAAGGAATACGCCGTTGTTTATTTAAACAAGTTGATTGATGGAATCCGCCAAACCGGAACGCCGGTTATTGTGCATATCTGCGGTGATTTAGGCAGCGTTTGGCAATACATTCCCGAAATTCGCTCACAGGCAATTTCCACGGATGCGAAGGTGAGCTTGCGAAAACTGAAAGACGATTTTCCAAACTTGGTTACAATGGGAAATTTAAGCACTTATATGCTTGAATTTGGAGACCCAAAGAGAGTATCCGTCCAGGCAGAACGGCTGGTAAAACAGAAAATAGATATCATCGCTCCGGCTTGCGGACTCAGCACATCTTCCTCTTTGGATAATATCAGGGCGCTTACGCAAACGGTAAAGGAGGTATAGCTTTGCCTCGCATTAAATTTGTTGGCGTTGGCGAGATAGAGGTTGGCAGAGATACCACCATTCTAGAGGCGGCGCGGCAGTGCGACATTGTTATAGAATCGCCCTGCAACGGAGCGGGTGTTTGCGGAAAATGCAAAG
This sequence comes from Candidatus Fibrimonas sp., assembly GCA_031273195.1. Classification (GTDB taxonomy): domain Bacteria; phylum Fibrobacterota; class Fibrobacteria; order Fibrobacterales; family Fibrobacteraceae; genus Fibrimonas. The sequence continues at coordinate 12,490 of JAISSJ010000077.1, read as the reverse complement.
TACGGTTGGCCGAAAATTCGCATTATGTGCTATCCTGCGAAACACGTGTGCTTGAGGATATGAGCGTTTTTCCACCGGAAAAAGAGAAAAACCACACCTTGAAAATTTTGTCCGGCGGGAAAAGTTTTGATGTTGAGCTAAACCCGAATGTAAAAAAACAGTATGTACCCGAAAAAGACATAACGGAAGTGAGAATAGGGGAAGAGCTTTTGTCGGAATCGGGAAATACGGCGGGGAAAAACTTTGGGCTGTCTTTGGATATCGGAACAACTACGCTGGTTTTATCTCTTGTGGATTTGAACGACGGGCGTGAAATCGGTTCGGTTTCGGCTATGAATCCGCAAGCCGTATATGCGCAGGATGTGCTTTCCCGAATTAAGTTTGCGAGCAGCAAAGAGGGTTTGGAAACCATGCGGAACGCTCTTATTGCCGAAGTGAACCGGATGATTGCCCTTTTGGAGCAGCAGAGCGGAGAGAGCAGGGAAAATATATATGAGGCGGTTTTCAGCGGCAATACCTGCATGTTGCACTTGGCGGCGGGAATAGAGCCGGCATCTCTTGGAAAGTATCCCTACATCTCCGCTATCAAGGGTATTGCAGTTTTGAAAGCGGCAGAAACGGACTTAAATATTTCAAATGCGGGCGTGGTGTATTTGCCACCGTGCATTTCGGCTTATGTGGGTGCGGATATTACATCGGGCATTTTAGCATCTTCTCTGTTTGAATTAGACGGCGTGACCCTGTTTGTTGACATTGGCACAAACGGCGAAATGGTAATCGGAGCAGATGGAAAACTCAGCGCGGCATCCACCGCCGCCGGCCCTGCCTTTGAGGGAATGAATATCGCCAAGGGTATGCGCGCCGGAAATGGTGCGATTGAGGAATTTGAGATTGAAGGCGGAGAAATCCGCATAAAGGTAATAGGAAACGCAAAGGCTGTTGGAATTTGCGGCAGCGGCTTGATTGACATTATAGGCGAGTTGGTATCTTGCAATGTTATAGGCAAAACCGGAAAGTTTGGCGATGCAGCAAAACTACCGCCTTTCTTGGCGGAGCGTTTTGTGGAGCAGGACGGGAAAAAAGTATTTCAGGTGGAAGGCGATGTTGTTCTTACGCAAAAAGACATACGCCAGGTGCAACTTGCAAAGGGAGCAATTCGGGCAGGCATTGAGTATTTGCTAAAAGCGAAAAACACGCTTCCCGAACAGGTGAACAGGGTGCTAATCGCCGGTTCTTTCGGGTATCATTTGCGGGCAAAGAGTTTAATCAACATCGGGCTTTTGCCCAGAGAATTTGAAGGCAAGATAGAATTCGTAGGCAATACATCTAGTTCCGGCGGGGTAGCGTTTTTGCTTGGCAAACAATATAGGGCTAAAATGGAACAAAAGATAGAAGAAATAGAGGTTTTGGAATTGGCAAATATGCCGGATTTTGAAAAACAGTTCGTTAAAACTTTAAACTTTTAGGAAGGAGAAGAATATGGAAAAGAACAAGGAATTTTGCTGCTCGGACTGCGGGATGCAAAGTTGTTATCGTCGGGAAAAGAATTTTCCGGGATTGTGCGTAGGCGAGGAAGTGAGCAAGGCGGAGATTGACAGCCTCAAAAAGCTGTATCAAAGCGACCCGCTCGTTTCAAAGCTGTCAAATGCGGCGGCGGAGATTGAGGGTACTTACTACGGGAAACTCACCAGAGTAGAAGAAATCATCGCTTTCGCCCGGCGAATCGGTGCCGAGAAAATCGGCATTGCCACCTGCATTGGCTTGATTGCCGAAGCAAAAATATTCGTAAAAATTCTGAAAGCCCACGGGTTGAAAAGCTACTGCGCTATTTGCAAGGTTGGCTCCATAGACAAAACGGAGGTAGGCATACCGGAGGAGCTAAAGGTGCAAAAAGGCTGTTTTGAAGCTATATGCAATCCCGTATTGCAGGCAAAGATTTTGGCAAAGCAAAAAACCGATTTGAATGTAATAATCGGGCTATGCGTAGGCCATGATTCTTTGTTCATCAAATACTCAAAAGCTCCTGTAACCACGTTGATTACCAAGGACCGGGTAACGGGGCACAATCCCGCAGCGGCGTTATACACTGCGGATTTTTATTATAAGAGGCTGTTGCAGAATCAGGATATTTAGGAGAGTATCGCTATATGCTGAAATTCAGCTTCCGCTCATCAATCAACCGCTTTGCCTTGTGCGTGGCACGTGGCAAAGCACCGTCTGCAAGAACCGTCACATTGCACGGTTTAACGCCTATCCGTGTCTTTAGAGCGTTGGAAATGCGGGCGGCTAATGCCTCATCTGATTCGGAACTGCCATGCTGCTTTTCAACCTCAACAGCATACTGGGCGGAGAAATTCTTATCCGACACACGAATGATGTATTCCCCGGTAATCCCGTCAAGACCGCGAATTACATATTCTACATCGCTTGGGAAAATATTAACGCCGGACACTATGAACATATCATCTTTTCTGCCGGTTATGTAAATGCGGCTGTGCGTCCGTCTGCAGGAGCATGTGTTTCGGTCTATATAGCCTATGTCGCCTGTGCGGAAACGTATCATCGGGCGGGCGTGTTTGCGGAGCGTGGTGAGCACAAGCTCGCCTTGTTTGCCGTCAGAGATGGGTTCGCCGGTTTTTAAGTCAACCGTTTCTACCAAAATGTGGTCTTCGACAATATGCAAGCCATCCTTCGCCTCGCACATTCCGGCGCAGGCACCGAATATGTCGGAGATGCCATAAAAATCAAACAACTGTGCGCCCCACAGTGTTTCAATTGCGTTGCGTGTTGCCTCTATGCTGCCACCGGCCTCGCCTGCCACGATTATTTTATTTATGGAAAGGTCTTTCGCCGGGTCTATGCCGCTCTTCTTGGCGGTCTCGCCCAAATACCAGGCGTAGGAAGGCGTTGTCCAAATGATTGTAGGTTTGAATTCTTTCAGTATGAACAAAAGCCTCTCGGAGGGAACGGTTCCTGCCCAAATGCAAAGCGCACCCAAATTCTGCGCCCCTATCACATCGGGGCCGCCTACGAACAAGGTGAAGTTAAGTGCGTGTACATATCTGTCTGTGTTGCGCATTCCCGCCATATAGAACAGCCTACTCTCCACGTCCTGCCATTCGTCAAAATCGGTTTTGGTAAAAGGGCTTAAAGTGGGAACGCCGGTAGAGCCGCTGGAGGCAGACACAAAAACAACATCCGTTTCCGGCACGGCGCACATCTCGCCGAGAAAGCTCCCAATACCCTGCGTTTCACGCTCGGTTTGCTTGTCAACAAAAGGAAATTTCGCAATGTCGGCAAGCGTGTGTATATCTTCGGGAGATACTTTTGCGGCATCAAACGCACGTTTGTAATGCGGTGCGTTGTGATAGGCAAAATTAACTATTTCTTTCAGGCTCTCAAGCTGAAGTTTTTCCAGTTCCGCGCGAGAAAGAGTCTCTATCTGTTTATCCCAGTATTCATTGGCACTCATTTTATACCTCCTTGAGTAACAGTCCAGTGCTGATTTATGAAATTCCATTTTGAATCCCGCTGGGATTCCACATAAGCTATATCATCATCCGTGAGGTGCTTAAACCGCCCTTGCCTTTTGATATGAGTTTGGAGGCCGGGAAGATTTTTCGGTTTTATGCTCACGCTGTAATTTCCGTTTTTGTATTCGGCAAGCACCCATAGCCCGCAATCCACGGCTTCCTTTGCTATCTCAACGGATTCATCCGATGCAATTCCCCAACCGGTAGGGCAGGGGGCTATTACGTGAATATATTTTGTTCCTTTTATTTCGGAAGCACGTTGAACCTTTTTCATATAGTCGGGAAGGTAGCCAATGCTGGCGGTTGCCGCATATTTAATGCCGTGAGCCGCCACAATCTCAAACATATTTTTCTTAGGTCGCAGATTTCCGTGTGCATTTTTGCCCGCCGGTGTTGTCGTTGTTTTTGCGCCGAAAGGCGTAAGGGAACTCTTTTGTATGCCGGTATTCATATAAGCCTCATTATCATAGCAGATATATAGAATATCGTCGTCCCGGTCTATTGCCCCGGACAATGCCTGAATTCCAATATCAGCTGTTCCGCCGTCTCCTGCAAACCCCACCGCAACAAAATCCGTAATGCCTTTTGCCCTAAGCCCCGCTTCAATTCCCGTGAGCATAGAAGCGGTTCCGGCGAATGTGGATATGATTGCGTTGTTTGCAAAACAGAGCTGCGGAAAATTAAACCCAACCGCCGACATACAACCGGCAGGAAGCACGGCAACAGCTCTTTTGCCCAACACCTTTAAAGCGATGCGTACTGCCAAGCTGCCGCCGCAGCCTGCACACGCCTTATGGCCATAGAAAAATTCATCCTCAACCATTCTCTTCAATTCCTATAAAATGCACAGCGGTTTTGCCTTTATTATTTTCTCTTAATTTGCTAAAAATTTCCCGTATATCTTCTTCAGAAATATCCCGTCCCCCCAACCCCCCTATAAAATTCAAAGATGAAATGTTGATGCCTGCCTTTTGCAAGGCGGAATTTACATTGGTATAAACGGTGCCTTCATTGCCAAAGGAAATATCTTTTTCAAGCACCGCAACCGACTTCGCTTTCTGTGCGATGTCTGCAATTTCCTTATTCGGAAAGGGGCGTATATATCTAAGGCGCAGCACACCCGCTTTCACGCCTTCGTCTCTCAAACGGTCTGCTACGTCGCTGCACAAACCGAAAATGGTGCCTAAGGTGATCAATATGTAATCCGCATCATCGCAGCGATACGCCTCTGCAAGCCCCGAATATTGCCTGCCGAACAGGGGCGCAAATTTTTGCTCCGCTTCGGAGATAATTTCTGCCGCATTCAAAACGCCCAAATGCTCTTTATACTTAAAAACAAAATTGTGTTCCGGTCCCGCAGAGAATGCGAGATTTTTAGGATTTTCAAAATCAATTTTGTTATCCGTATTATAATCGGGAAGAAAAGCTTTAACCAAGCCCGATTCCGGAACTTCTACAATTTCGTAAGTATGGGTTAAATGAAAGCCGTCCAAATTCACCATAAAGGGCGTGGAAACTTTCGGATGCTCTGCAATGTAATAACTCAAAATTGCCAAATCAAGGCTCTCTTGAGCGTCTTTTGCATAAGCCTGTATCCAACCGCAGTCCAGCAAAGAGAGCGAATCCCTTTGGTCGCCGTAAATATTCCAGGGCAGGGCAGTTGAGCGGTTGGCGTTCATCATCACAATGGGAAATCTCCCTCCGGATGCGTAAGCAAGGCATTCCGCCATATATAAAAGCCCCTGCGAAGATGTAGCGGTGAATGTCCTTGCGCCGGTTGCGTTTGCTCCCATCGCGCAGGACAAAGCGGAATGTTCCGATTCAACGTGAATGAATTCGGATTTCAGGCTTCCGTCTTCAACCATCTCCGAAAGGCGTTCCACCACTATGGTTTGAGGCGTAATAGGATAAGCGGAAATCACCTGCGGCGACACCAATCTGATGCCATAAGCAAAAGCCTCATTGCCGGACAAAAATTCCCTGCTCACTTTGATTCAACCTCCATTTTTATCGCCTTTAATCTGCATATACGCCCGCAAATACCGCAGCCCTTGCAAAAATCATAATCAATAGCCACAACCTTGCCGCTTTTAAATATTACCCCGTCCGGGCAGTGTAAATAACATTGCAGGCATCCGGTGCATTTTTCAGCATCAATTACCGGGCGAACGCTTCGCCATCCGGCGTTTTTTGAAGTGAGGTATCCCGCTTCATAAGCTGTGCTGTCCGGATAATCCTGCAATGTCCATTTTGTTTTTAAATTTCGCAAGTGAGGTTTCATGCAGTCTCCTTTGCCAAAGCGCGATATGCCGCAGCAACTACGGCCTTATTTCCATTCCACAGTTTTTGCGGCATTGTTCGCTCAATGGCAAATTCAATATCCGAAACGGAAATGCTGTTGTAAAGCGCAGCCAGCGTGCCGAGCATAACGGTGTTTGCAATCGGCAGCCCTAATATTTCGGAAGCTATGCTGGTCGCATCAATCGTTATAATATGAGGGTGGTCATAATTTTTTGTTGTGTTTAAAATAACCTTGCCGTTTTCTTTAAGCCCGCTCAAAGCGTCTTGCGAAAATAGCGTGTCGTCTAAAAAAACCGTATAATCGCTTGCCTTTATCTCGCTCCTGCTGTGAATAGGTTTATCGCTGAGTTTGGTAAAAGCACGTATGGGGGCACCCCTCCGCTCAGGCCCAAAAGATGGGAATGCCAGAGCAAAGAAGTTTTCCCCTTTGAATGAATAGGCGGCACCTAAAATTCTGGCAGCGGTAAAGGCTCCTTGTCCGCCTCTTCCGTGCCATAAAATTTCAGTCATGTTCGCCGCTGCTCCAAACTATTTCTTGAAATCGGCTTTCAGTTGTTTATAGTTCGCATTGTCGGGATTTTTTTTCAGCACCGCATCCAATGCGCTTTCAAACAAGGCGGTATTGATATAGCTTGCAATATCTATGCTCTTGTCGGTGAGATAACCGGCTGCGATCATAGCATTCCAAAATTCAATAACTTCTTTCTTGTTCGGGTCAGGGTTGCTGCCTACGTGAGGGCCATAAGTTTCCGCCACCAAAATTCCTTTGTCCACCTTTACATACTTTGAAAGAATGTCGATGGACTCGTCCTTGTTGGTTTTGTAGAAATCATAAGCTTGAATCAGAGCGGCAAGAAAATTCTTATAATCCTGCTCTCTTTCCTTCAGCTTTTCCGTGACCGCAATCTGACGGCAGCAGGGATGGCCCGCCAAGCCTTCAAATTGACCGGTGTAGAATATGATTTTTAACCCCTGGTCCTCTGCCATTTTGCGGAAAGGAGTCCACACCACGCCTGCATCCGCGCTGCCTTTTTTCACTGCTTCCAGTGCTGCGGCAGGGGATTCCATTTCGTTTATGGTGACTTCATTTTTCCAGTCAAGGCCGGCTTTGGACATGGCACTTCTGAACGCAATATCACCGGTAGCCAAACGGACAGTGGCAATGGTTTTTCCCTTGAGCGAGGTAATGTCCTTAATCTGCTCCGCAACTTCCGGTTTGGCAACCAGCGCATGGCCTTCTATCATTTGCCCGCCGAATATTGATATACCGGCTCCCTTTTCAATGAATGTGAAAGGTGGCGCGGTGCCAAAGGAACCGGCATCCAGCTTGCCCGCTATTATAGCGTTAATGCCTTCGCCGGAGTTGTTGAACAGGAACAGTTCCACATCAAGCCCGTTTTCCTTGAAGTATCCTTTTTCCTGGGCAATAAAGTATAGAATATGCCCTGTGGAAGCCAGATACCCCACGTTAAACTTTACCAACTCTGTCTTTTTTTTCTCGCCACATCCAGTGAAAGCTCCCGCCAGCATAGCAACTGCCGCAAGCGCTGCGATAATTTTTTTCATTGTTTTCATAATCTATTCTCCTTTTAATGCTATTTGAATGCGTAGTTAAACACCAATTCAAAACGGTTCAACTTGCCATCATCGGTTTCGCGTTTGCCACTGCTATTGTCAACAAAATCGGTTGACAGGTTGGCATATTCAAAGCCGATAAATACCTCATCGGTAACATTGTACACCAAATTTCCGAATATTACCGAATTTTTGGAACGTCCCGTAACAGGCTCATTATCTTTGTCGAGAGCTTCAACTCCATAACCGCCGGCAAGGGTAAAGTCGGAAAGTTTTATCTTTGCAGCACCCCAACCACCAACTGAATGCAAGCCGTTTTTGGCGTTTTTGGAACTGCTTGGGGCTTGCCCGATGCTTCCTACGTTATAACTGCTTAGGTTTTGTCCGTAGAAAAGCTCGCCGGAAAGATTGATTATGCTAATCACAGGCAAGGATAAGCTTACAGCACCAAGCCAGGCACTCGGCACGTCGTCCGCATCCTTTTTCTTATCTATTGCATCTTTAGTATCTACCGCAGCTTCTCTTGAGGCATAGAGGCCGCTGAAGATAAGCTCTGCATTTTGTTTTTCGCCAGCCCAAACAGCGGGAATTTTCCCTTTGAGAGAGCCTTGGAATGCCGGAGCTAAAGGTGTGGCTATATCTCTGTTATCCGTTGCGGCGGCGGCTATTTCAACCGGGCCTAAGACTTGCCCTAAGCGAAGCAAAGGACGGCGTGTTCCCAAAGAACCTTGGCCCTGCAAACCGCCTTGGTTAATCGTGGGAGCGCCCAGCGGAGTAATCAAATCCCAGGCTTGCCCGAACAACACGGTAAAACCGAGGTCATTGAATTTTAACTGCCCATAAGCCTGCCTTATGCGGAAACCGTTCACGCCATTGTTGTTGCGGTCATTATTGTTTAGAAAGTCGGATTCAAATTTTCCGGAAGCTTCCGGCCCGCTTTCCTTTGGTGCTCCGGCTATATTAAATCCTATTCTCGTAGAGTTCACATTGAGCAGCACACGCCCTTCGCCCTTTTCCGCTTCTGGAGCCGGAACATACTGAGAATAGACTTTGCCATCGTTTTTACCGCCTTCATATACGGCGTTAAGCTGGAAAAATCCGTAGAAGGATATTTTCGCTGCGCCTATGTTTATGGCAGAAGCACTTGGTGGCGGTGGCGGCGGTGCAACAGGTTCTGCAACCGGTGCTGGCGGCGGCGGAGCAATAACAACCGGTGGGGGAGCCGCAACAGGTTCCGGTTCCGGTGCCACAGCGGGAACGTGTTCCGCCGGTGGTTCTGCAACAGGAACTTCTTGCGCAAATACGGCAGATGCTCCGGTTAGTAAAGCTGCAACGGATAATATTGCGAGCTTTGGTGAAACTTTACGAACCGGTTTATCCTGACCGGCATGGATTGCGAGCTTTACACTATTGTTGCTCATATGATTCTCCTTGTTATGGGTGAAAAAGTCTTTTTTCCTCATTTTTTTTATGGCATAAGGAAACAGCCATTAGCTTGCTGATTCAATTTGAGTGAATTTTGAGAATTGAAAATTTTAACGACAACAAAAGCCGTTCCCGCAAAGCATGGCGCGGAACAGATGTTCAAAAGATATTATTTCTTTGTCCGAAATCATAACGGTAATTAAATATAGAAAGTTTTTTTGGGTTTGTCAAGGGGTAATCGTAAATTTTTTTACGGCGTCCATCATTGCGTGTATATTGGCAAACGGCGTTTCCGTGGGCAAACTGCAGCCCGATGCCACTATCAAACCTTTGGGCGAGTCCGCCGCCTGGCTTATGCACTGGGCTACGGCGTTTTTTACATCCTCCGTTGTGCCGTCAAGCATAACCTCGGAAGGGCGCACATTGCCCATAAGCCGCACTCTGTTTCCAACCATTTCCTTTGCCTCCGCCAGCGAGGCTTCATTGTCAATGCTTATGCAGTCTGCGCCGGCATCCGCCATCAAATCCCATATATGATTGGTTCTTCCGCAGATGTGAAGCGTAACGCTCTTTCCTCTGCCGTGAATATAATCAATAAGTTTTTTCAGGTAAGGATAAGAAAAAGCCTCAAAATGCTTTCTGCTGATAACCGTGCCCGATGACATTGGGTCTGTAAGGCTTGGCGCGGCACCTTCGTCCAGCATTGCCTTTGCGTAATTAAGCGCGCTTTGCAGCGAAATTTCGCATAATTTGTGCACTGCTTCGGGGTTTTGGAGCGTCATGCGGGCTAATTTTTCCGTTCCCATCAAAAAAGATGCGGTTGTAAAAGGGCAGGTTACAGCGCCTGTTACCGGTACTTCCGAACCCACCGCATCCAAAGTGCATTTTATTGCTTCCAAAAACTGCAACAGGCTGGAATCTTTTTGCGGATTGACGGGAACAAGAGAATCTATTTCGCTTTCATTTTTCAGTGCCGGTGCCTGCAAATATGCGGTTTCGTCTTCCGGAACGGTGAGTTTTGCACCCATAGATTCGGCAAGCGTATAAAGGTCGGTGAAAATTCTTATATTGTCATAGCCGAATAACTTATAAGCGGCTATATGTGCCTTGGCAAGCAACTGCCCATTTCCTCTTAATTCGGATACCTTTACACCTATAACACGGGCGGCGGTGTTTCCTACAATGGGTACGCAGGGAAGGCGGTCTATAGCTTTGCCCTGATTATACGCCTGTATGCGTTCTAACGGTGTCATTTGGTCTTTCATTCGGCACCCCCGCACAAGCTCCTTGCCAAACGAACCGCCCCAGCTGCGTTTCCGGCATATCCGTCTGCGCCGATTTTGTTGGCAAAGCCAAGCGAAATCGGGCCGCCGCCGATAATCACCTTAAACCTGTTCTTGAGATTTTTTTCCTTTAGAATATCTATAACATCTCTCATTCCGTCCATTGTGGTGGTCATCAAGGTTGAAAGTCCGATAATATCCGCATCGGTTTCCACCGCTTTTTCCACGAATTGCGCAGGCGGTATATCCCGGCCCAAATCAATCACTTCAAAACCGGAAGATTCCAACATGATTTTCACGAGATTTTTCCCGATATCGTGAGTGTCGCCCTGAATAACTCCAATCACAATCTTGTGCTTTTGCGTCTGTTCCTCCGTTTTGATATGAGGTTTCAAAATATCCAAACCGGCATACATCGCATCCGAACACATTAAAAGTTCAGGAATAAAATATTCCTCTTCTTCAAATAAAGTTCCGGCACGTTCCATGCCGTCTGCCAGTCCCTTGTCAATCGCCTCATAAGCATCAAAGCCATTGGCAACTACTTCTTCCGAAAGAGATGCGGCTGCGGCATCTTCCATATTGACAACCGCATCCGACAGTTTTTGGTGGAAATCCTTTTCCGTATCTTCCATGTTGCTCATATTATTCTCCTTGTTTTAGGTGAATCTTCTTTCCAAGCTCTTTTGCTTGCTAACTGAATTTGAGTGAATTTTTGAGAGTTGAAATTTTTAACAACAACAAAAGCCGTTCCCGCAAAGCATGGTGCGGAACAGATGTTCAAAAGATAATGTTTCTCTGTCTGAAATCATAACGGTGAACAAATATAGAAAATATTTTAAACTTTGTCAAGGGTTTTTTCTATATTCCCCCACAATATGCAAAAACTTTCAGAAAGAACCGCAGGATTTACCGATTCGGTTATTCGCCGCATGACACGGGTGTCTTTGCAATACAATGCCGTAAATCTGTCTCAGGGGTTCCCCGATTTTGACCCGCCAAAGGAAATTTTGGATAGACTGGCCGAAATAGCCGCCTCGGGGCCTCACCAGTATTCTATTACCTGGGGGGCGCAGAATTTCAGAGAAGCCTTGGCGGAAAAGCAATCGCGGCTTATGGGAAAAACTGTTGACCCAAACGGCGAGATTGTTGTCACCTGTGGAAGCACCGAAGCTATGATGGCGGCGATGATGACGGTAACCAACCCCGGCGATAAGGTGGTTGTATTCTCGCCGTTCTACGAGAATTACGGCGCAGATGCAATACTTTCCGGTGCCCAGCCTATTTATGTGCCGCTGAATCCGCCGAAGTTCAATTTTAATGCGGATGAGCTTGAAGCTGCTTTTAAGCTGCACCCTAAGGCCCTGATTTTGTGCAACCCGTCTAACCCATGCGGCAAGGTGTTTAGCCGTGAAGAATTGGAGGTGATTGCGGATTTGGCGAAAAAATACGATGTATATATTATCACCGATGAAGTGTATGAGCATATTGTTTATGCGCCGCACAAGCACACCTACATAGCTGCCTTGCCCGGAATGTTTGAGCGAACCTTATCGTGCAGCTCTCTTTCCAAAACCTATTCCATTACCGGGTGGCGGCTCGGATACATAATTGCCCCGCCCGAAGTTATTGAGAGAGCAAAAAAAGTTCACGATTTTCTAACCGTGGGCGCGGCTGCTCCGTTGCAGGAGGCTGCGATTGTCGGGTTAAAGTTCGGCGATGATTATTACGCAGATTTGCTCAGGAAATACACGGAAAAACGGGAATTGTTTTTAAAAGGGCTTTCGCAAATAGGCATACCATATACGGAGCCGGAAGGGGCTTATTATGTTTTGCTTGACATTTCGGAATTCGGCTACGAAAGCGACCTTGCATTTTGCGAAAAGCTGGCACAGGAAGTTGGCGTAGGAGCTGTTCCGGGTTCAAGTTTTTTCAAGCACGATGTTCGGCACTTGATACGCTTGCACTTTGCCAAGAGGAATGAAACGCTCAATGAAGCGTTGAATCGTTTGGAATATATGCGAAAAAAGATGAAGATTTGAGATATATTTTGTATATTATAGTGAATTTTGAAGGTTAGTATTTATTTATGGAAGTGTTGGAGAAAGAAATAGATTCTGAAAAAAGGAAATTAGGCCTTGTACAATACTTTTTTATTATTATTTGTTCCGGCGCAAACAGGGAAATTATTGAACATTGCCAAATTGAATGGAGCAAATACACCAGTATAGGCGCAACTGTATTTTTTACCGGCCTGCTTGCCAGTTTATCCGGCGGTTATGCTATTTATTCCGTTTTTCAAACCTCCGAACATGCCTTTCGGGCGGCGGTGTGTTTTGGTTTGCTTTGGGGGCTGGTTATTTTCAATTTGGA
>JAISSJ010000027.1 GCA_031273195.1 Candidatus Fibrimonas sp. | reverse complement strand
ACCGTGAGCCGCCACTTTCCCATATCCTCTGAGGAAGCCGCCACTGTGTCTGTTGCGTGGGGCAGCACAAGAGAATTCGTTTACGATGGCGCCGAACACGCCCCGACCGCCGCCGTAAGCAACCTTGAGCTTGAGATTCTCGGCAAGCAAACCAACGCCGGCAGCCACACGGCGGTCGCGCAACTCAAAACGCCGAACCCGAACATAATTTTGGCGAATTCAAGCATGCCTTACACAATCGCCCCCAAACCCTTGCCGGTCTCTTGGACTCCCCAGCGCGAATTCGTTTACAACAAAATGGTTCAGGTTCCCATCCCAAGCGTGGAAGAAGCGAATGTTGTTCTGCGGGTGGTCAACGGGCACAGCGCAGCCGGAGTGTACGAGGGCGTTCTCGCTCCGTTTGCGCAAATAGTTTCCGCCAATGCCGGCAACTACGAATTGAGTGGCCACATTATAGACAGATACGAGATAGCAAAGAAAAACCTAAAGCCCTACTTCACCGACGCGCTGCCAGACTTCTCCACCAACAAAGCGGACACGCTCTGGGTTCCATACGAAGTATTCGCAGACTCCGTTGCTTTATACGCTGCCTTGGGCGGCCTGATTGACTATGACGGCTTCGCCACAGACACAGTGAACAAAGCAAGCGATGATGCCACCGCATTGAAAGGCAAGCCAACGGTTGCCCTGCAATACGCACCCCTCATGCTCCAAAGACGTGTGGTACCCACGCAAAAAGCCACCGCTTTCATTGTTACTGATGCGGCGACCGCCGAGATCTACACTCTTACCCGCCCCGCCATAGTTATAATGGCAACCATGGAAGAAAACGAAGAAGCCGAAAAAATCTTCTGCCGCCTTGGGAGCAACTGCGTACAATTCAGCGCAGAAGTTTGCTCCGCCATAAGCGGAGAGATAGTTGAAAGCTGCAGCATAAAAGTAGCCTGCGTGATAAACAATGTTTGCATACCGAATACTCCCCTTGAAACTTGCTCTCTCGTGGGCGAAGTTGTTCCCTCCTGCGAGGAAGTCCCGGCGCAGCGGCCACGGCTTTCCGGCAAGGCATTCAAGGTGTGGCAAACCGCAAGCGGGGTGGTGAACGTGGATTTGGGCTATATGCCTGCCGCTCCGGTTGCTTTGCAGGTTTACGACTTGAAAGGCAAGCTGCTGGCAAATGAGCAAGTGAGCACTCGTTTTGCGAGTGTAAGGGTGAATGTGCCAAGCGGGGTGTATTTGTTCAGGGTTGGGGGAAGGAATGCTATAATAAAATTCAATGTCTGAAATGCCTAGTCCCGGTAAATGCCATCGCAATGCCGTATTTATCGCAGGCTTCTATCACCTCATTGTCTTTTTTGGAACCGCCGGGCTGCACAATATACTTGATGCCAGCAGAGTTGGAAGCATCTACGTTATCAAAAAAAAAAAAAAAAGCATCGGAGGCCATAACCATTTCGCCGATTTGCTCTTTGGCAATGGACATTCTTGACATATTGTCTTTGACCCTTGGCTGGCAAAGCCTTAAATTTGAATCTATGCGATTAGGCTGCCCCGGCCCCAGACCCAAAATCATAAAATAACCCGGCTTATACTCATAGCACACAACTATGGCATTGGATTTTGTGTATTTGCAAACCAGCCAGGAGAATTTTGCAAGTTCTATTTTTTCTTTTGGAAATGGAGTCTTGGTCACGCATTCAAATTTTTCCCAAACCTCAACATCCCTATCCTGAACCAACATTCCTCCAATCACGTGCTTATACACCTTGCAAATCTTTGCCGGTTTAATTTCGCCAACCCTGAGCAAGCGAATATCCTTTGATTTATTTTTCAAAAATTCCAAAGCATCCGCATCAAAATCGGGAGCGAGCAGAATTTCTACAAACCTGCCTTTCAACAATTCCGCAGTTTTCAAATCAACCTTTCTGCTAACCGCAATCACCGAGCCGAATGCGCTCACCGGGTCGCCTTCCCACGCCGCAGAAAAAGCTTCTGCCAGGTTAGCCCCGGTAGCAAGCCCGCATGGATTCAAGTGTTTGATTATGGCAACCGTATTTGAATCCGAAAATTCCCGAATCATTTCAAGGGCAGCATCTGCGTCAACAATATTGTTGTAGGAGAGTTCTTTGCCGTGCAGTTGCTCGGCTGTTGCCAAGCTGGCTTCCGTGCAGTTCGGGTCTTTGTAGAACATAGCCTGCTGATGTGAATTTTCGCCGTAGCGAAGAGGGGTTCCGTTTGCGAATTCCAAGGTTAAGTTTGCCATATGCGGGAAGTTAGAAAAAATGATTTTTTGAACAAAAGCCTCTCGCATTTTTTTATTTTAATAGACCTATGGCAAGAATTTTGGAAACAGAGCAACTTTCAAGCGATGTGTATAAGTTTGTGGTAGAAGCTCCCCTTATAGCCGAAGAAAGGCAGGCGGGGCAATTTATAATTTTGCAAACAGACTTGGAAATGGGGGAAAGAATACCCCTTACAATAGCCGATGCAAACAGAGAAAAAGGAACAATAACCCTGATTTTTCAGGCAATAGGCAAAACCACAATGGATTTAGCCGAATTCAAGGCAGGTGCCGATATACCCGTGCTAACAGGCCCCCTAGGTTCGCCTACCCACATTGAGAACTTTGGCCACGCGGTTTGCGTTTGCGGAGGTATTGGCACCGCCCCCATGTACCCTATAGTACAAGCTCTTAAAAAAGCGGGCAATAAAGTCACTGTTATCTTGGGTGCAAGGCAAAAAAACCTGATAATCATGGAAAATGAAATGAAAAACGCAGCAGACGAGGTGATTATCTGCACGGACGATGGCTCTTACGGGCGAAAATGCTTGGTGACCGAGCCTCTCAAAGAGCTTTGCGAAGGCGAAAAACCCGACTATGCCGTAGCCATAGGCCCCCCGATAATGATGAAATTCTGTGCGGAAACCACCAGACCCTACGGGGTGAAAACCTTCGCAAGCCTTAACAGCATAATGGTGGACGGCACCGGAATGTGCGGCGGTTGCAGGGTGACGGTTGGCGGCTCCGTTAAATTTGTCTGCGTGGACGGCCCCGAATTTGATGCCCATCAAATTGACTGGGAAAGCATGTTGAAAAGGATGGGAACCTACAAACAACACGAAGCACAAGCTATTGAGAAACGAAGGTGCAAGTGCGGAAAATAAAATGAATATCTACTGGTTTTTACAAATAATTTTAGGGCTTCTGGGGCTGAGTCTGCTCGTTTTTGTGCATGAGCTTGGGCATTTTTCAGCGGCAAAGTTTTGCGGAGTTCGGGTTCTCACTTTTTCAATAGGGTTTGGGAAAAAACTTTTGAAGTTCACCAAAAACGGAACAGTTTATTGCATATCCGCTATTCCTTTTGGCGGTTATGTGGCTATGGCCGGCGAAAACCCGGAGACTGTACGTGAGAACAAGCCGGATGATTTTCATGTGCAGCCTATTTGGAAACGTGCCCTAATAGCTTTTGCCGGGCCGGCATTCAACGTGGTTTTCGCATACTTTCTGCTCACGGGAATTTACATGCTCGGCAACCCGGAGCCTGTTTCCGATAAACTCGTGGTTGGCATTGTGGAGCCTAAGTCTGCGGCAGCAGAAGCCGGTGTTGCAAGCGGGGATACAATTATCAGCATAGACGGCGAAAAGGCAAAGGGCTGGGATCGATTGCGAGAGGAAATGGCCATAGGCATAGGCAGAAGCATCGCCTTGGAAATCAGAACAAAAGAAGGCAAAGACACCACAGTTACGGTTGTTCCACGTGAGCTTGGCGATTTAGGCATAGGCACGGCGGGCATTCACCCCAGGCACCGGGTTCTTGTGGCGGCGGAACCTTCCGAAGATTCTCCGGCAGGCAAAGCCGGCATACAACAGAATGATACTATTTTGAGCGTAAATGGCCGTATTATAGGCTATTTTCAAGACATGATAAGCATAATTTCCGCCTCCGAAGGAGAAGAAGTGGAAGTTGTGTTTTTGCGGGCAAGCGAAGAAGGCAAAGTTGACACCTTAAGTGCAGCGATAACCCCATTTTGGAGCGAAGAAAACGAGCGTTACCTAATAGGAATTCAAATGGGGGTTGTTCAATATGACGAACTGCAAGTTGTTCCCCAGCCGCTTGGCACAGCCCTTGCTATGGCTGCGGAAAAAAGCTACAACATGGGAACTGCTGTGTTCAGGTACATTAACCGCATCTTCAAGGGCGAGGTAAAATTGAGAGCCATGAGCGGCCCGGTGGGCATTGTGCAAGTGATAGGCCTTGTGTGGCTTGAGAATCTGCAAAAAATCGTATTTTTGCTCGCTTTGATAAGCATAAATTTAGGCGTTATGAATTTGCTGCCCCTAGCCATTACAGACGGCGGCGTTCTTCTGTTTTTGCTCATTGAAAAACTGCGTGGCAAGCCCATTTCGCAAAAGAATCAAATCCGCATACAGCAGGTAGCCTTGGCTTTCTTTGTAACCCTGTTTGCTTATGTGACCTTTATGGATCTAAGCAGGGGTTCCATGTTAATGAAGTAGCTGCCACAGCACCGCTTTCTGTGCATGAAGGCGGTTTTCCGCTTCTTCGTAGCACAGATTTATCTGCAAATTATCCATAACGCTGTCCGTTATCTCTTCGCCTCTGTTCGCCGGCAAGCAATGCGTCACCTTGCAATGAGCAGGGGCCAGCTTCAGCAACTCGTCGTTAATCTGGAAAGGCCTAAAGTGCGATCGTTTTTCTTCTTTTTGCTCTTCCTGCCCCATGCTAACCCACACATCGCTGTAAAGAATATCCGCATCTATCACGGCTTCTTTAGTACTGTTGAACTGCCTGTATTTGCAGCCGTTTTCCTTGAACTTAGGCAATGCAGCTTCAACTTCCACTGCTTTTTGTTCAAAACCTTCTGGGCAGGCAAGCGTAAAATTCATTCCCAGTTTAGCACATAGCTCCATTATGGAGTTTGCCACATTATTGCCGTCACCTATAAAAGCCACGGTTTTTCCACGTAAATCTTCGCCGAATTCTTCAACCATTGTTTGCCCCAAAGCGAGTGCCTGGCAGGGGTGGTAGTCATCGGAAAGGGCATTTATAATCGGAATGCTGCCATGCTCGGCCAGTTGCTCCACAAGGCTCTGTTCATAGCAACGCACCACAAGCCCATTCACCCAGCGAGAGAGGCAGCGGGCAATGTCCTTAACGCATTCCCTTTTATTTAATCCTATGCTCTTTGGATCCAGCATCACAGGCATTCCGCCCAACTGGTGCATTCCCACCTGAAAGGTGGTAATGGTTCTTAAAGATGATTTCTCAAAATACAATCCTATGGTTTTACCTGCAAAACAGTTAGATGGCTTGCCTTCTCTTATTTCCTTTTTCAAACGAATCGCTATGCGTATAGTATCAATTATGCGCTCGGAGTCCCAGTCGCGCAGGCGTAGCAAATGTTTATAGAGTTCCATAAAACCACCATGAAAAAAACTTTAAATATAGAAAAATCAGGGATATGGTCAAACGATGTACATTTCTTTTTCTTTATCGGTAAATGTTTTTGATGAACAAATGGCGAAAACTATGGATTTTATGACTTTTTCAGGAATTTCCCCAAGCACTTCCACTTTTCCTTCCGAGTAATCTTTCCTGAATTCTGTTTCGTTGAGTTCAAACAAATTGTCTTTGCTGCATTGAATACAAGATTCTTTGGTTAATTCATTCCAGTCATGGCCATTGATGCAAACCAATGATTTCAAGTCATTTTTCGCCAGTATGCGGGATTTCTCAACTTGCGAAGTTACATAGAAATATCTCAAAATGCCATCATGCTTGAAGACTATGATTATTCGGTGGTCAATGTCGGAACCCGGCGGATATTTTCCTTTGAAAGCTTTCCATTTTTCAACATTGAACAGATTATCGGGGAAGATGATAGGCATTGTAATGTTCTTTCCTCAAAAGGAGATACCCCTTGTCGTCTTTGAACGGGTCGTTTTCCTTGCCAAAATCTGCGAAGCATACCGAATCGTCAGGGTCGTCAAAAAAATCTATCTCGTTCATCGGCAATCTTTTGACCAAGCCTGACAATTCCCTTTCGTGCTTTTTCCATTCGGGATAGCAATGCGATATTTCGCTCAATCTTCCCCAATCGCAATTCCCAAATTCCTTCAGGGCAAAATCAATGGACTCTTTGAAACTTGCCGATAATTCATATTCTTCCTGTTGCTTGATTTCAACATTGTTTTTGTCTATTTCCTTGATTGAGGATAAATGCTTCGCATCGGCACAATCCAAATTGAACAAGTTGCCTTTCAACACGTCCAATGTTGAAGAAGCCACAGGACCAAGCTTCATGGCATAATAATCATCGCAAGTTGCAGTTATCCCAAAATGACGCAAATGATATCTATCCGAAAAAAATATCATTTTCAACAAATACACTATATTGAAACGGTCTTGATTGCTAGCAGGAGTTTTCCCCTGTATGTAATACAAGGCTTGCAGTATTTTGGGAACTGAAAACTTATTGATAGCCGCAGTCATGTCTATAATATAGTAAATCCTGAAATTATGCACAGGAGGGGTAAATTACAGACAGAGAGGTTATAGATCTTCCGGTGGCGGCTATTTTTCTATATTTACCCGCAAATCAAGGAGTTTTTTATGACCATGACTTTGAAAATTGAAAATCCAGCAGTGCTTGACTTGATTAGGCAACTGGAGAGCTTGCAAATGCTTAGCGTGATAAATTCTTTGGAAAAGCCGGAAGTCAATTGGCGGAAATTTAGAGCTTCTGTTACAAAGCAATCAAAAGAAGAAGTCCATAGGCAACTGAAAGAGTTGCGCAACGAGTGGGAAAGAGCGTGAATTACATACTTGACACAAATGTAGTTATAGATTATGTTCAAGGACATTTTCCCGATAAAGAAAACGCTTTTATAGAGAGTTTGCTTTTTGCGAATACTCCAAATTTGTCCTTTATTACGGAAATAGAAATTCTTTGCTGGAAACATGCTAAAGAAGAAGATGTTGAGCAATACAAAAAGTTCATAGCCAATTCCAAAGTTATAGAACTCTATAACAACATCAAGCAAAAAACCATAGACATTCGCACGAACCATAAAATCAAACTCCCGGATGCTATAATTGCCGCCACGGCACTGGTTTGTGACCTTGAGCTTATAACTCGCAATGTGGAAGATTTCAAAGATGTTGCGGAATTGAAAATTAAGAACCCGTGGGGTTTGCATGATTAATAATCAAATGCCCTTTACTCCCCCCCACACCCCCCCCCCCCCCCCCACCCCCCCCCCCCCCCCCCCCCCCACACACACAACTGCGGAAACAGCCGCAAACATACACGCATACTAAGAGCTACGGCTCGCACTGCCAAAGGCTTCCCGCCGGGCACACGCTTTTCACAACGGGCAATCACGCCCAAAATACACACACCTATAAGGAGGTTAATTATGGCTTATTTGCATAAAATAAAAGCCCAGTTGCACGACAACGTTCTCACCGAAGACCCAAACGACTTTATCGCCCGTGTAGTGGCGGAGAAGTCGCTTTCCATTGACGACATCTGCCAAAGTGCGGCAAATAGAGGAGGGGCAGACATCTCTGCCGCCGCTATGGGTCATGCCGTGCAGTTGTGGCTAAAGGAAATGGCTTACCGCCTGTGCGACGGCTTTTCCATCAATGCGAAGTGGTTCAGCGTTCAGGCAAACATCAAGGGGGTGTTCAACAGCCCCGGCGAGAAATTCAACCCTGAGAAGCACACCATCTCGTTTGACTTCAATCAAGGCTCGCTCCTGCGAAAGGAGCTTGGCTCGGTTGAGGTGGAGGCCACAGGGAGCTACAAGCTGGAAATCTCCACGCAGTTCACCAGCGGAGCCGACCCCAAGCAGTTATTGAAAAAGCCCCGTTCCACCATTTTTGAAAGGGAGTTGTCGGTGGCGTGATT
>JAISSJ010000038.1 GCA_031273195.1 Candidatus Fibrimonas sp. | reverse complement strand
TGATATATCAACACCGATACATTGTGTGATTTGTGCAAATATTCGCTTGTTTTGGCTACTTTATCCCGCATTACAGTTATTATAGAAATTTCTTAAGCCGCCCCAAGGGGCGGGGAATTTGACCCAATGGGATTAAACCTCCATAGCTGAATATAGAAATTCTCAACAGCCTAAGGCTGGCCCTGGACAAATTCTCCATATTGATTAAACGCATTTCAGGGGGGAAAAATTTTAATTTTGTTTTTTAGCCTTTCCGCTTTTGCCGTTAATCTATATTTTTGCTGCGGATGGTTGGGAATATCGGGATATATAAGTTCAACAAGTCCTTGTTTTAGGGCAGGCTGAATGTAATTTTGCCTGATATGATAACCTCTTAGCTTGCGGGGTAACTTGCGGGGTTTTATACAAAATCCGCATTCAGCAGCCAAAAAGCATCACTCTTTTTCCATTCTGCAATTCTTCCCTTATAAAAATCCTATCATCCCAGCTTTTGCCCGGATTTTTGTCAAAAATAATCATTGAACCTTCGCTCACGCCGCATTTATCCATATATTCAAGAAGCTGGGAATAGCCCTTTTTTATATAACCCTCGCCTCTATCTATCTTTAACTCAATAGGATACTTCCCGTCCTTATATACAATGCACAAATCCACACGCTGATTACCCAATGCAAATTCCCTCTGGATTAAACCTCCCCCGTTGATTACCCTTTGCAAAAAAGCCATCAAAATCAAATGCGGCGCAGCTTCCTTGTATTCATAAACACGCTCCCAAATCTCGCTGTTCTCACGCCAAAATGCCTGAAAATCCGAAAGAAGGATTTTAACATCTATTTTTCCGCCTTTTATGTAATTTGGAATTTCGTATTTTTCGTACTTCATCAGGGATTCTTGGGTGTTCAGGTTTAAAGCCCTCGCCATTGTCTCTGCGTAAATTTGGTTCGCAGGGATTACCCTTCTCGTTTTTTCCTCTTGCCGAATTAAACCTAAATCCTTTGTATATAAAAAATCATCGGAGGTCTTGTTTATTTCTGAATCGTCTTTGCCCAGCAACATCGGTTCTATAATGCTCTTTACCCTTTCTTCCTTTAACCTTTCCATCAAACTGTCAAAATGCGTTCCTCTTTGCTGGATTAAATTGTGAATTGCCGTGAGAGCCATTTCCTTGTTTATTGCAATAGAGTAATTCAGATTGCATATCTTTTCAACGCATTCTCTCGCTACCGCATTGACAAGCCAGGGCTGCCCCTGCGTTTGCTCAAAAATAAATTCCTCTGTGTCTTTTTCAAACACCTGACCTGTTAGCTCGGTATGTTGTGAATAAAGTTCCGTTACCTCTTCATATTTAAAATTGCGAAGGGTCATAGACTCAGACACTATGTTAAACGGGCTTGCACTTCCAAGCGTAGCACTCTCCGGGCGAACACGTGCTTTGTAGTCTCTTATGTTACGCATTCCTACAAGAGCGATTGTTTGAACGAATGGTATTCTAGACCTTGATACATAGCCATCTCTCAATTGCCTCAAAAATGAAATCAATGTGCCGTTGCTAAGGCAGTCGGCTTCATCAAAGAAAATCACCAGAGGTTTTTCCAAAGACTCGCAGTAATCGGTTAAGGTTCCTTTCAAAATATTGGCAAAATCTCCATAGTCTGCATCGGCGGCAAAACCATTCGGCAATTTTTGCGTTTTCAATTCCAGCTTTATTTTTTTTACAATAGCGGGAAGGCCTTCCTTTGGTTCTTTAATTTCCTGCATTCCTTCCAAAGAACAATACAAGGCGTGATATTTGCCCTCCGCCTTTATTTTATCCGTAAGTTCCAGCAAAAGGGTTGTTTTTCCGCTTTGCCTTGCGGCATGGATTACAAAATACTGTTTTTCTTCTATGAGTTTTGCCGTCTCGCCGCCCAAACGGCGAGTAGCATCTATAATATAATGGTCTTGCGAATTGCAGGGACCCGCTATGTTAAAAAGCTTACGCATTATGGGGAAGGTAGAAATTACCTAATGCGCCTCCAGCCAGTTATCCCCAATGCCTACATTAGCTAGGAGCGGAACGGAAAGCGGCCAGGCGTTTTCCATCTCGTGCTTAATCATTTGCGAAAATTCCTCCGCTCTCTCCTTTGGGCACTCAAAAACCAGTTCATCGTGAACCTGCAAAAGCATTCTAAGGGGCAAATTTTCCCCTTCAATTTTGGCGTGCAAACGGAGCATCGCTTCCATAATCAAGTCTGCCGCACTGCCCTGAATGGGGCTGTTCGTTGCCATGCGTTCCGCCATTGTTCGCTTTTGCTGGTCGCTTGCCCGCAACTCCGGCAAATAACGCCGCCGCTTTGCTATGGTCTCTATAAAACCGCTTTTCTTTGCCTCCTTAATCACGCCATCAAAATATGTTTTAACCCCGCTGTATAAATTAAAATACCCGTTTATGAATTCTGCGGCTTTGGAGCGGGATATGCGCAATTCCCTGGCAAGCCTGAATGCACTCATTCCGTAAATCACACCGAAATTTACAATTTTTGCCGCAGAACGCATCTCCCTGCTTACATCTTTCGTTTCGAAAATTCTCGCCGCCGTTACGCTGTGAATATCTATACCCTGCGAAAATGCGCTTGAAAGCTCCGGGTCTCCGCTCAGGTGCGCGAGCATTCGCAATTCTATTTGGGAATAATCAACGGAAATTATTTTCCAGTCTTTTTGGCTGGGCACAAAAGCCGCTCTTATTCGCTTGCCTTCCTCACGCCTCACCGGAATGTTCTGCAAATTCGGATTCACGCTGGAAAGCCTGCCGGTTGCCGTTCCCCAAGGCAAAAACGTGGTGTGAAGGCGGTTTGTTTTTGGGGAGAGCAGTTTCGGCAAGGCCTCCGTATAAGTGCTTTGCAACTTTTGAAATTCGCGCCAGTTCATTATCGGCTCTAAAATCGGGTGCGGGTCGTTTTGCTCCAAAAGCATTTCCAATGTTTCCGCATCCGTGCTTGGGCCTCTCACGCTCTTTTTAAGCACCGGGAGTTTCAGCTTTTCATATAAAATTTGCGAAAGCTGTTTTGTAGAAGACAAATTGAAACGCTCTTCCGCAATTTCAAAGATTTGAGCTTCATATTCGGCCACTTTTTTCTGAAGCTCGGAATTGAGGTTTGCAAGGGCAATATTATCTATGGCTATTCCATATCGCTCCATTTTATAGAGAACCTTTATAAAGGGCATCTCCTTGTTTTCAAAAAGCTCAAATAGATTTTTATTTTTCAATTCCCCTTTTATGCTGCCCCACTTTTCAATAAGAGCCGCCGCATTTTCCGGCGAACCTCCATTATGAGTACCAGACCTGAAAAGCCACTGTGCAAGCAGGGCATCCCAAAATTTTCCCTTTGGCCAGCTATCCTCGTCCCAAATATGAAAAACCGCCTTTGCATTGTAAAAAACAAGTTCCATGTTTTCATTTTCAAATATTTCCTTTAGCCATTCCCTGTAAAGCGTGATGTCTTGCGGCAGTTCGTAAAATTCCCGCTCCTTTTTGCTGACGGAAACGGCTCCGTTTTGCAAAGCCACAAATGCCAAAACTTTTGCGGACTTCAAATCCTCTTCCATTTTTTGCAGGGCTTCTACGGTCTCAATTATAATGTGCGTTTCTCTTGTAAACGGTTCCGGGAGCATTGAAAAAAGCGATGGGCCGTCTTCTGCGTGTGGCAAAAGCGGAATCAGGCTTGGCACTTCATATTTTTTGAATAAATTGTATAGTTCTTCCCTCTTTAATCCCTGGTATCTCAAATTCTCCAGCTTGTAGCCAAAATCATAATCGCTTCGCAGGGTCACCAGTTTGCGGCTTAAAAAAGCCTTCTCCTTGTTGGCTTCCAAAAGGCTCTGTTTTGCTTTTGGCAATTCCGCCAGATTTTTGTAGATATTGTCCAAGTCGCCGTATTTTGTGAGAAGCTCTATCGCACTCTTTGGCCCTATTTGCGCAACGCCGGGGATATTGTCGGAATCATCGCCCACAAGGGCTAGGTAATCCCTCATTTGTTCGGGGGCAACACCGAATTTTTCCCGCACCTGCTCTATCCCGAAATCCACGCCTTTTGCGCCTTTTTCAATGTGATAAAGATGGATTTTGTCATCCACAATCTGCGCCATATCCTTATCTTTGGTGACCAGAAATACAAGGCAGTTTTTCTCTGCGGCACGTTTTGCAACGGCGGCCATAATATCATCCGCTTCAAAGCCCTCGCGTTCCAAAATCGGAATTCCGCTCGTTTCCAAACTTTCGTTAAGGTATGGTATTTGCTCTACCATCTCCTGAGGCATCGGGCTTCGGGTTGCCTTGTACTCCGGGTATAATTCATGCCTGAAATTTGTTCTTGACACATCTTTCACTATGGCAAAATATTCCGGCTTGTGCATTTTTATTATTCGCAGAATTGCTCCCCAATAGCCGTGCAAAAGCGAAACCAACTGTCCCTTGCTGTTCCTCAAGGGGTTTCTAGCATAAGCATAATACATACGAAAAGCAAGCGCAGAAGAATCTATCAAAAGTAAACGGTGCATTGAATCAATGTAGAAATTTCTTTTTAAATTTCTATCTTCTCCTTGTACCGGAGCCAGCCATGACTTTTTACCACGCTATGCTTTTGCCGAAACACTTAACTCTTTTACAAGCGGAGAACAGGTTAAAGGAGTATTTTGAAAACTACGTTCTGATTGGCGTTGATGAGGCGGGCAGAGGGCCTTTGGCAGGGCCTGTAGTGGCGGCAGCAACAGTGCTAAACGATAATTTAAAGTTGCCGAATCTGAATGATTCAAAAAAGCTATCGGAAAAACAGCGGGAACTCATTTTTGAGGAATTGCCGAATTATTGCCGGTATTATTCCATTGGCGAGGCGTCTGCGCAGGAAATAGACGAAATCGGTATTTTGAATGCGGATTTTTTGGCTATGCGGCGCGCCCTTGCTTCTATCACTTCGCAGCTTGATGAAAAGCAATTGCCCTATAAAATTTTAGTTGACGGAAATTTATACATAAGGGAAATAGACGAAAATTTGCAGATGCCCATAATAAAGGGGGATGGAAGGATAGCTTGCATTGCGGCGGCGTCTATTTTTGCAAAGGTTCACAGGGATAGGCTAATGGTGAAATTCAGCGAGCAGTTCCCGAATTATGGTTTTGAAAAACACAAAGGCTACGGCACAAGGGCGCATTTGGCGGCCATTGAAAAGTTCGGAGACTGCGAGATTCACAGGAAAAGTTTTAAGAGAAGCTAGCTGATTTTTTCTATATTAGTTTTTTAACCACCTTTCAAGGAAAGCTCTATGAAAAAAGTCTTTACTTTAGCAGCGGCTTTTGCCCTCTTTGCCACCACTCAGGCCTTTGCCATTGCCGGCGTTGGCGTACACTATATTATGAACACCGGTTCGCTGAAAGGCAACAGCGGAGCCGTCGATCTAGGAGGAAGTCTCCTAGGTGAAAGCATAACTATTAACCAAGAAAAGGCGAGTGGTTTGCAAGGCTTGGGCTTTAAGGCCTGGATAGATTTTCTGCCCTATATTGATATAGAAGGAACGCTTAACATTGCTGCTACCGAATATAAAACCTCTTTGGTAGTTCCTACACTAACGGAAGATGGAATAGTGCCGAAAACAATTCCCTTAAGTTACAAACCAGATGCTCCATACAACATGATATTTGAACGTGCAGACCCTCTATTTGGAGTTGTCAACGTGGATTTATCTGTGACCTATCCATTTGACCTGCCGATAATTCGCCCATACATAGGCGCAGGAGTCAGCTATTTTGCCAGCATTCCGATAGTGAATGCTTCTCTTACTCAAAAAATGATTAATCATTCGGATACCCTTGTAACAGCATTAAGTAATCCTGCCAATGTAAAAGCCGCAGCGGAAATCGGAACAGCTCTGGCTAGAACCCTGCAAGAAGAAAGCTACACAACAGGCATTGGCGGGCATTTAATAGCCGGGTTTCGCATTAAGGTTCCCATTATACCCATAGCAGCTTACGCAAACGGCAAATACTATTTTGGCGGCAACACAAACGACCAATTCACACAGGGTTTTGTGCTAGAGGTCGGCGGCGGCTTTGCCCTGTAACCACTGGCCTTCTTTTGCCTCGTTTAAAAGCGAGGCATAGCGGGACAAAACAAAAAAATAATCCGAGAGCCTGTTTATATAAGCCATGATACAATCGCTTACGGTTATATCGTTTTCTTTTGCCGTGCACAAAATTCTCTCTGCCCGGCGGCAAATCGCGCGGCAAATATGAGCCTCTGCGTTTATAGCTTCGCTGCCCGGCAGAGTAAAAGTTTTGAGAGGTTCTAGCAGCTTGTTCATTTTGTCTATTGATGTTTCCAGTTCTTTAATATGCGTCTCTGTTATATTTGGCATATTCGCCCATTTTACGCCTTGAGGCGCAGCTAGAGTTGTTCCGGCATCAAACAAACGGTTTTGAATTTTTTCAAGTTCTGCCGCAGTTTTTTGAAATTCCTTTTTGTCGTTTTCAAGGCATAAAACTTTTAATCTGCCGGTAAAGGCATTCAGTTCGTCCAATGTCCCATAACATTCCAAACGCAAATGCGATTTTGGAACACGCTCTCCGCCTATAAGGTCGGTGTAGCCTTTATCGCCGGTGCGCGTGTAAATTTTGGAAAGCCGCATTGAGGGTAAAGTAGAAAAGCGATTTCTACATTCACATTCATGTTCCAACTAGCTCTGATTTCCTCTCCTGAAAATTTTGCCGGCGAGCATGAAATGTTAGAGCAGATGTTTGAGCGGGGATTGCAAATGCTCTATGCGAGAAAACCGCAAATGCCCGAATCTTTGTTTGAGAGATGGCTACTGGGCTTTGACCTGAAACAGCAAGAGAAAATTTTTACCTGGCCCGGTTCTGCCCATAGCTTTGAGGAGTTGGAGAAAATCGGCGAGGGCGCGGAGATTTGTTTTTTAAGCCCTGTTTTTGATTCTATTTCCAAATTCGGATATAAAACTAAATTCAGCAAAGATGAATTGAGGAAAGGCATTGCCAACTGGAAAAATTTTCATAATTCGCAAAAGCTATTTGCGCTTGGCGGTATTGAAGCTGAGAATATTGCGGAAGCTGTGGAGCTTGGATTTGACGGAGCGGCTGTTTTGGGCGCAGTGTGGCACAGCTCTGACCCTGTGGGTGCATGGGAGAAAATATTCAATCGCTGTCAGCCTCAAATTTGTTTTCCTCTGCCAACTTAGATAAGTGTTTTCCATGCCGCAGGCAATACCGGCAAACAAAAAAAGTGCATATTAAAGATATAGCGCAAGACACCGGATAACTCAAGCCAAAACCTTCCGGAGCACTCACTATGTGTTCGGGGCTAATCCAGAATAAATATAAAAATACCACATAAGACAAAAATGCAAGCGGCCCTAAAATAAAGATTACCGGTTTTTTCTTTGCCCTCATGTAACAAAGCGATACCGCCAAGCACATCACGGCTATCATTTGATTTGTTAAGCTGAAATAATTCCATAAAACAAGGAAGCCGTCTGTTATGTTGCTCCAGAACACCATAATTGCGCATACTCCCAAAATAGGCAAGTTCAATAAAAAGCGGTCTTCCGAAGACCTTTGCTGAAACCGAAAAATATCCGATATTAAAAGCCTGAGTGTGCGGAGCGCAGCATCTGCTGTTGTGACTGCGAGTATAACAACGCTAAAAAGTATGAGTTCCGATAAAATTTCAAAACTTACAATTCCCCGAACTATTTCCGATATAATTACAGGCCCATTGCTTACACTCAAAAGATTCGGGTGAAGTTTATATCCTATAATGCCTACGGCGGCCCATATCATCGCCAAAAATCCTTCTACAACCATCATTCCGAAAAATGTTTGCCGCCCGTTTTTTTCGTTTGATTCTATGCCGGCGGTTATCGGATTTTGCGAACCGTGAAAACCGCTTATTATTCCACAGGCTATTGTTACAAACAGCATAGGCAAAATAGGCTGGCCCTGCGGGTGCTGAGTAAAGTTGTTCCAGAGATTTTCAATATCTAACTCCGGGAGCAGTTTAATATAGCCCAATACAAAGAACAGAACAGACACTGTTGCGATAATCAGAATAGCTCCGAATATATTGCTCATTTTAGATACAAAGGAATTTATGGGAAAAAATGTGCTGAGCGTATAGTATAAGAAAATTACACAGACAAAAAAGACAAATGAATAGCTCAGATTATCAGGGTTTATAAGCCCATTTGCCTTTAAGCTTGTGTTTAAAAGCGTTGTGCTTACATTGGTAAAGGAAGTTGAAAGGGCGAACAGAGCCACAATCATGAATATCGTTGATAAGAATGCAAATTTCCTGCTCAAAAATTTTTTTGATGTTTCCAAATAGGATTTTGCTCCGTTCCGCATGGAGATCATTCCGGAAAAATAATCGTGAACCGCTCCGGCAAAAATGTTCCCTATGGGAATTATCAAAAATACCACAGGCCCGAACTTTGCTCCCAAAATAACTCCTACCACCGGGCCGATGCCCGCTATGTGCAAAAGTTGCAGCAACATGCATTTCTTGTGCGAAAGAGCCTGTTTGTCTTCGTATGCGGAGTTATTCTTAATGGCCGGAGTTTTACGATTAGGGTCAGGGCCAAACAGTTTTTCTATTATTCGTCCGTAGATAAGATAACCGAGGACAAGAATACTCAAACCTATAAAAAAAGTTATCATGTGGGTGATTTAGAGATTAAACCCATTTTATTAAGCATTTCAATGAGCAGCTTTCGCTCTACAGGCTTTATTAAGTAGCCATCGCAATTTTCATAAAAGGCTTTGGCTTTATTCTCCTGCTCCGCTAGTGCGGTTACCATAATTATGCGGCTTTTAGCATCTGTTGGAGGAACTAGGTTTTGCTCCAAATTGCGCAAGATGCGTAAAACTTCATAGCCGTCTTTTTCGGGCATCATTATGTCTAAACAAACTAAATCAAAAGGAGCCTTGTTTTTCAGCGATTCTTCAAATAATTTAATTGCCGAATTTCCGTCTAATGCCACGGAACACTCGCCATAGTCCTTTAGTATGGCTTCTAACAGCTTGCAGTTACGGGCATCATCATCTATAATCAGTGTTTTCATGAGGCTTCTCCACTCATATTGCTCATATAGTGAAGCACACTCAAAACGCCTACCGCCAAAAAGCCCACCGCATAAAGGGCAAGGAAGGGGCCTATCAGGAAAACTCTTGCGTCTATGTATTCCAATAAACCGAATATGCAATAAACGCCTACAAACAGTTCTATAAGCGCTATTTTAGGGAATTTTTGCCTGAACTTTTTTATGCGAACCGCTCCACCTTGTTTTGGAGTTCTTATGAATGGGCTTTTGCGACCGAATATTGCCGACAGTACCGCACAAGTGTTGCTAACGGCAATCCCCACCCCCAAGCTCATTAAGAGCGGCAAAGCGGCCATGCGTTTTCTCCAGCCTATGGAGCCGGAGAACTTTTGAGCCACGAAATAAAGAGTTGATGGAGCCACTGCTGCAAGGGCTATGGTGACAAATAAGGCGAAGAATACCCACATGGGTATGTTCCCGAATTTTGAATGGCCAAAGGCCAAAAGCGGAAACGCAGACAACGCTGTGAATAGCATTAAAGGGTGAATGGAATAATGCGTTGTGTGCATAAAAGACTGGAATTTTACCTTTAAAGACACTTTTGAGGCGAAAACCCTGGGCAAATCTTTTACAGCGGTTTGTATGGAGCCTTTTGCCCAGCGGTATTGCTGGCTTTTGAAGGCGTTGATGTCTGCGGGCAGCTCTGCCGGCACAATTACATCAAAAACGAATTTCATTTTCCATCCGGCGAGCTGGCTGCGGTAGGATAAATCCATGTCTTCCGTAAGGGTGTCGCCCTCCCAGCCTCCGGCATCATCTATGGCTTTTCTGCGCCAAATGCCGGCGGTGCCGTTGAAATTCATGAACAAGCCACCCCAACTGCGGGCGGATTGCTCTATTACAAAATGGCCGTCTATTCCAATGGATTGCGCAAGCGTTAAACCTGATTCGCCCCTGTTCAAATGCCCCCAGCGACCTTGAACCAGGCCAATTTTCTCGTCCATCACCATAAATGGAACCGTGTGCATTAAAAAATTCTTTCCGGGAACAAAATCTGCGTCAAAAATGGCCAAAAACTCGCCGTTGCACTTTTCCATACCCTCTTTCAATGCTCCGGCTTTATAATCTTTGCGGTTTGTTCTGTGTATAAGAGTTATGTTGTAGCCTTTTTCCCTCATTTCAGCCACTTTTCTTTCGGAAATCTTTATACAATCGTCTGTAGAATCGTCTAAAACCTGAATTTCGTGAAGGTGTTTAGGGTAATCCATCGTACAGACGCTCTCTATGAGCCGCTCCACGCAGGTTCCCTCATTAAAGACCGGCAGTTGCGTTGTAACTTTGGGAAGTTTGTCAAAATCCAGGTTTTTCAGGAAAAGTTCAAGGTTTTCTTTATCTGACTTGCGGTTCGCTCTGGAGTTTTTCAGAAAGAGAAAAATGCTAAAATAACAATTAAAGCCGTATAAAACCAGCCCTATTCCTGCAATAACATAAAGGACAAATAAAATGTCCAAAAAAATCGTAGCAACCATATTGTTTGTTATAATATAGAATATTTTTTCTGTTTTGTCTAGGTTTAAATTGCATTTAATAACATTTTTTTGCATTTTGTCTCTATTCTACTATAAAAAAGCAGCTAAATCGGTGTTTACGATGTAAATTACTATATTACCCTTATGAAAAAAATCCTTTTCCAAGATACTAGCTTTCGCGATGGCTTTCAGTCCGTTTTTGGTGCCCGTGTTTTAACAAAAGACTTTATTCCCGCCCTAGAGGCGGCAGTTCGTGCCGGAATTGAGCATTTTGAGGCAGGCGGAGGAGCGAGATTCCAAGCCCCCCTTATCTATTGCAACGAAAACGCCTTTGATATGATGGATACCTTCCGCCAGACCGTTGGCCCGAAAATTCGCCTGCAAACCTTGGCTAGAGGCATAAATGTAGTGGCACTTGAGCCACAACCCAGAGATATGATAGACCTTCATGCCAAAATGTTCAAAAAGCACGGCATGACCCGTATTCGCAATTTTGACGCCCTAAACGATGTAAATAACCTGATTTACTCCGGCCAGTGCATAACCAATGCCGGTTTGGAGCACGAGGTTGTGGTGACAATGATGGAACTCCCCCGTGGCTGCGAGGGCAAGGGTGCGCATGAACCCGCATTTTACATTGAAACCCTGAAAAACATTATGGATTCCGGGGTTCCATTTGTGAGCGTGTGCTTCAAAGACGCCTCCGGCACGGCAAACCCCCGCAAAGTCTATGAGACAATCAAACAGGCTCGCAAACTTTTAGGAGACAAGGTTGAACTCCGCATTCATAGCCACGATACCTGCGGAACCGGCGTTGCTCAATACGTAGCTGCTATAGAGGCCGGGGCAGATGGCGTTTGTTGCGGTCGCTCGCCGCTTTCCGGCGGAACAGCACAGCCCGATTTGCTTTCCCTGTGGCATGCCTTAAAAGGCACGGATTATACTTTGGACATTGATGTTGAAAAAATCATGGAAGCGAACCAGGTGGCCAAGGAGTGTTTCAAGGAATACGAGTTTCCACCGGAGGCTCTGGCTATAGAACCCGAAGTGATTTTCAGCCCAATGCCGGGCGGGGCTTTAACCGCCAACACCCTGATGATGAGGGACACAAAAACCTTCCATCTTTATCCGCAGGTCATAAAAAATATGGCGGAATGCGTGGCTAAAGGCGGTTTTGGTTCAAGCGTTACCCCTGTTTCGCAGTATTATTTTCAGCAGGCGTATGCGAACACGGTTCAGGGCAAGTGGAAAAAAATCACGGATGGCTACGGCAATATGGTTTTAGGCTATCTTGGCAAAACCCCAAGGGAACCGGACCCGGAAATCGTAAAAATTGCAAGCGAACAGATGAAAAAACCCGTGTTCAAAGGCAATCCCCTGGATGTTTTGGAACCCGGTATTCCAAAGGCAAAAAAGGTTTTGGAAGAAAACAATCTGCCCGTCACCGATGAAAATCTTTTTATAATCGGTGCTATGGCAACTAAAGGCGGCAACAAAGGCCTTGACCTTTTGCAGGGCAAAGCGAGAGTTTCCGTTCCAAAAAAGAAGCCTGCACCAGCGGCAGCTCCGGCAGCAGCCCCTGCACCGGTAGCTCAAGTTTCCGGCAGTGCAACATCGGTTAATTATGGCGTTACGGTTGGCGGAAAAACTTTCAGTGTGCAAGTGAGCGGGTAACTTTGCCTTCATGCCTCTCGTATTTCTATTCCTCTTGTCGCTTTCAACCCTTGCTTTTTCTAGGGCATCTGCGGTAATAACCCTTGAAATGCCGGTTGGTGCGCGCCAGCTTGGCATGGGCGAATCCGGCGTGGCCCTTGCCGATGACGGCAATACGCTTTTTTACAATCCTGCGGGCTTGGCCTTTGGGCCGCTTGCTAATGAATGGGAATTATCCAGAGAGGGGAAGGGGCAATTCTACACCGCCTTCGCCGCTCGCAATCGCAGGGGATTTTTAACCAGAAACGAGGTTTGGGCCGGGAGTGTAAACGGAATTTTGCATTTTGACGGGCAGGTTTGGCGGGAAGATTTAACCGTTCCTTTGGAAGGAAACGCAAAGCTCAGGGATGTTGTGCGGACATTTCTGGGTTCGGAGACCTCTTTGGATTCCATTTCCGGCGTGGTACGCAATTACAACGGTGCAAAAACCCTAAACGAAGAAGCTCTTTTGGTTGAAGTGAAAATTCCCTTTTCAATAATGATTAAGGATACCGTTACCGCCATGCTCTACGAAATACGCACGGAAAAATTATGGATTGGAACAACAAAGGGATTGTTTCGCTTTGACGGCAAAGGCTTTAAGGATTTTACATCCGAATTCGGAACTCGCAGAATTACCGCCATCGCAAACCAGGGCGCAACGCTTTGGATTGGAACGGACAACGGAATTTTCGCCTACAGAAACGGGGTATTTGAGCAGAGGGGTGCGGTGCTGCCTTCTCAAAAAATAAGCTCCATAGCCTGGCACGAAATGCGCAAGGAACTTTATGTTGGCGTTGAAGGTGCCGGCATAGCCAGGTTAACCCCAAAGCAAAACGATAACGACAAAGACAAATGGGGCGTGTTCGCACTCCAAGACGGAATTATGGATTTAACTCCAAAGGCAATAGCCATAGACAGTTCCGGGCATGTGTGGACGGTGCATAAAGAAGGGCTTTCGCATTTCAATTTGAGAAGATGGGAGCAGGTTCGTTTTGAAAACAACGAAGCTCACGGCATAACGGTTTCGGAAAAGGGTGCGATTTGGATTGGCACAGATAAAGGAGTGTGGAGCTACCTGCCGGAGTATGCAACCCCAAGCGGACGCAAAAGCGAAACCGAGCAAGGCAGGGGCGAAACCGAAAACACGCAGGGCGAATGGAATCACTACCATCAGGGGAATGGGCTTGCAAGCAATACGGTTTGGTGTTTGCTTTCGCTCGGAAATGATTTGTGGTTGAGCACGGGTGCCGGAGTGGAACGCTACCATGCGGCGCAAAGCCAGGTTGCATTTTTTTACGAAAAGCTTTTGCCGGTTCTGAACATTCCCGACCTCTATCATTTATACACCGGCATAACATGGCCGCTTGGTGACTGGGGCACCTGGGGCTTATTTGTGAACTTTATAAGTTTTGGCGAAACAACCGTAGGCAACGAAATAAACCCCGACCAGGAGGTGAGTTCTTTTAACAGTTCGGAAACGGTTGTGGGTTTGAGCTATGGAACAAGGCTTAATAAAAAGTGGGGTTTGGGTTTAAATTTTAAATTCTTCTATTCCGCTTTGAGTTCCGGAGCGGCGTTGAACGAACCCGATGCTACAACGGCCAGCTACGCCATAGACATAGGCATTTTGGGGCGCGATTTATTTGTAAAGGGGCTTAGGTTCGGAGCGGTGCTGGCAAACATAGGCCCCAATGTTTATTATGTTGATAAATCCAATGACGACCCTATTCCCCTAACTTGGCGGTTCGGACTTTCTTATGATTTGCTAAAACTCCCCGACCATCGCTTAACCTTGAATGCCGACTACAACAAAACGGTTATTTACGAAAATTCAAAAGGCGAAGCACAGCCTTTTTATATCTCCGCATGGAAGGCTTGGTTTAACCCGGAAGCAGAAGAAGACGGCGACAAAGCCATTGACATTTTCAGAAAATCCTTTCAAGAGGGCATATTGAATATAGGTGCGGAATATGTTTATGCCGGCACCGTTGCCCTGCGAGCGGGTTATCTCCACGACAAAGTTGGCAAAAGGCAGGAATTGGATATTGGCCTTGGCGTAATGCTCTCGGATATGCTTCAGTTGGACATCGCAAGCATTCAAAACGTGGGCAATCTGGAAGGCGTTAGGGACGGGCAGTTGAGGTTCGCCGGTTTATTCAGATTTTAATCGCTGGATTAAACAATCTGCCGCCATTCCGGTATATCATAGCCGCCGTTTTTTGGCAAAACAGCTTTCCAGCCGCTGGTGGTGCCATCGTTTTTTTCCCAAGGGAGTTTAGGAACAACGGTGCTATCGCTTCCCAAACAGTAGGGCGGTAAAATATCTGCGTTGCGGCTTATCTGTTCTCTTGTTATAAAATGGTCCGGGTGCAAAAAGCCGCATATTTTTTTATCTTTTGGCCCAAGGGCAATTCGGTAGGTTGTGACTCCGTTAATATCGCCTTCGTTTATGGTTTTTATGCTTTGATTTATTGATTGCTGCCAATCTTCCAAAAGTTTCTTTTTTTGTTCCTCGCCAATGCTTTGGAAATGGAGCCATTCTTCTATCTCTGCCATGGCCGGTTTTTTTTCGGCAAAAGAATCCGTAGCAGGGCGGAGCGCCACGGAATATTTGCCGGATACGGCAATTTTTGAAATTTCTTCCGTTTCTTTTTCCTTGTTGCTTTTATTGACCGAAATATGAATTCCAATAACGGCCAATATTGCGGTTAGCAGCAGAATTGCCACTATAATTATTATTACCATACCAGTTCTCCGCTACTCATGTACAAAAGTTCCGATTCCGGTTTCAGTTAAGGAATTTATAAAATTCCCTTCTGCCAATTTAAACACAAAGACTGGTAATTTATGTTCCCTTGCG
This sequence comes from Candidatus Fibrimonas sp., assembly GCA_031273195.1. Classification (GTDB taxonomy): domain Bacteria; phylum Fibrobacterota; class Fibrobacteria; order Fibrobacterales; family Fibrobacteraceae; genus Fibrimonas. The sequence continues at coordinate 1,767 of JAISSJ010000038.1, read as the reverse complement.
AGAGCCACCGCTGCAGTGTCCATAACCGCCAGATTCCTTTTAAGAATTTCTTCGTAGGTTATGTCGTCAAATTTCACGGCGGTTTTATCCTTAACGGGGTCTGCGGAGTAAATGCCATCCACCTTGGTAGCTTTCATCACAACATTGCACTCGCTTTCCACCGCCCTGAGAACTGCAGCGGTATCCGTTGTGAAAAACGGGTTGCCTGTGCCGGCGGCAAAAAGAACAACCGTTCCGTTTTCCAGCAGGGTTATAGCTTTTCTGCGGTCAAAAGATGGGCAGAGCGGTTCCATTCTGATTGCGCTCATAACCTCGGCTTTTTGCCCGTGTTTTTCAAGGGCATCCTGCATTGCAATGGCGTTCATAACGGTAGCCAGCATTCCCATGGAATCACCGGCAGCCCGGTTCATTCCACCTGCGCTAGCTGAGACTCCCCGGACAAAATTCCCGCCTCCAATCACAAGGGCAATTTGCGCTCCAGCCTTAACCGAGCTTGCAATTTCCTTTGCCACCCAGTTTATAACGGAGTTATCAATGCCATGCCCCGAGCTTCCGGCGAGGGCTTCACCGCTCAACTTCAAAAGACATCTGCGAAATTTCAGCATTCAAGCTCCTAAAATAAGCCTCCCAGCGGACTTGAACCGCCGACCTGCTGATTACGAATCAGCTGCTCTACCAACTGAGCTAGAGAGGCGTGTGGGGGTAATGTAGAAATTTTCGTTCGCCCCTGCGGGGTCGGCCTTCGGGCACGGAAATTTTTTCTACCTTTACTCTTGACAAGTTGCCAAAAAATGGCTATATTGTAACCAATGTTTGAAGTAATAGTCAAAAAGAAGATTCGCAAATGCGTAAACTCCCTTCCCTCACCGGAACGGCGCAGGTTCGGGCTTTTGATGGAATCTTTGAGGGCTAGGGGCCCCATTCAGGGAACCTTCCCCAATTACTCCAAGCTGGATGGCAACAAGCACCATTGTCATCTTTCCCCTCGCTGGGTAGCTTGCTGGGAAGAAACGGAAAAAGGTGTAAAGATAGAGGTGTATTATGTTGGCAATCGCGGAAACGCCCCGTATTAGAATGGAAATCAGCGGAAAAAACATACCGGAGCATTTGCTTCTGTATTTGCGTTCCGCTTTTAAAGGAATACGAATTTCCCTGGCTTCCGGAAACGAAGCCGATGATGAAGCCGACGCATTCGGCTCGGACTGGTTCAAAAAATTGAAATCGGAAAGCAGTCCGGCAGAGAACTTGCGGGAAATGCGTGAGTGGCTTGGGATAAGCGCAGCGGAACTCTCCCGGCGCACCGGCATAAGCCCGCAGCACATAAGCGGAATGGAAAACGGTACCAGGCCGATTGGCAAAAAACTTGCGGCAAAGATTGCAAACGCTTTGGAATGCAGCCCTGAGAGTTTTATTTAGGCTCGCCCCTGCAGGGCCAGCTTGACAACCCGGCAAATTTTTTCTATATTTACCCCCAATGCGACCCCAGAACCCAAAAATGCCTCTTTTGCTAGAGCCTCTAACACAGGCTCTAAGGCACGTTACGTATAGAGGGTCAAAAAACGTCCCCCAACACACGTATTGCGGATTTAGGGGTATTTCTACCCAAACAGAGGGCTATTTTATCCATATAGGTAAAATTTTCAAAAAATTTACCCCCCCCCCCCCCCCCCCCCCCCCCCCCCCCCCCCCCCCCCCCACGCCCTTTCTCTTCCTTCTCTTTTCGCTTCTTTACTTTTTTTGTTCTCCCTCCCACTCCCTAACTACTCC
>JAISSJ010000033.1 GCA_031273195.1 Candidatus Fibrimonas sp. | reverse complement strand
CAAATAATGCATCGAAAAAACCGAGCCGCAATGGGCGTAGCAGTTTGCGTGAAACTTGTCGGCATCATATACGCAGCAAGTTTTTGTGTCTATGTCATAGGCGCAGGAATAAAAAATTTCGCCCATAAAGCAATCGCCTGATTTTGAAGGTTTGTTTTAGGGCGACGTAAAGGAATTGAAAAGTATATTCCCTAAAGCAAGGATAATATAGAAAAATGAAAAGGCACTCCGTCCTAAGACGGGAATGCTTACCCCTGTGCTGCGTTCATTTTGCCGCTATTCCATTTTTGCGAAGCCACGCTGTTACGTCTTTGTTCGGTACGGTTACTTTGGGAGCGTCATTTGGAGTTCTGTCAAATGCGCTTACATCAAGTCCTTCTCCGAGAATAGCCTTTGGGCTTAACTTTTTTATGTCATCAAGGCTGCGCCCGAAATTGCTGCCGCCGTGGGTAACAAGGGGATATATCGTCTTGCCTGAAAAATCGTGGGCTTCAAGGAAAGTAAAAACCGCCATCGGCAGGGTGCCCCACCAGTTTGGGTAACACAGGAACACAATGCTGTATTGTGCCATGTTTGCAACGCTTCCCGAAATAGCGGGCCGGGCGTTGCCAGCCAGTTCCTGTTTGGCTACCTTGGTACACTCATCGTAGCTGTTTGGATAGGGCGTTATCGTCTTTATCTCAAACAAATCGCCACCTGTTGCTTGTGCAATTTGCCCGGCAAGTGCTTTGGCGTTCCCGCTCCATGAAAAATAAGCAACAAGAATTTTCCGGCTCTGATTTTGTGCTTCCACTTGTGCCTCCATGCCAAAAAATACCAATGCGAACAATAGAAATTTTCTCATTTTTGCTCCTTTTGCTTGCGGTGTTCCCAGTAATATAGAAATTATGCACGTTCATCCCATTCAAACAGAACTTTTTTCTAAATTACCCCCCAATGTCCGACCATTTAGAAAATCTTTACGAAAACTGGTTTTTAGATTATGCCAGCTATGTGATTTTAGATCGAGCCGTGCCTTATTACGAAGACGGCTTGAAGCCTGTGCAAAGGCGTATTTTGCATACGCTTTACGAAATGAACAAAAGCGATGAACGGATGCACAAGGTGGCAAATATTGTTGGACGCGCCATGCAATACCATCCTCACGGCGATGCCTCCATTGGAGACGCCCTTGTAAACATGGGGCAAAAAAAACTCCTGATAGAAACGCAGGGGAATTGGGGAAACCAAATAACCGGAGACCCTGCTGCTGCGCCTCGTTACATAGAAGGCAGGCTTTCCCAGTTTGCGTTGGAAGTGTTATTTAACCCGGAAACAACCGAGTGGGTTCCTAACTACGATGGCAGGAGCAAAGAACCGGTTTGCCTGCCGGTCAAATTCCCGCTGGTGCTTGCTCAAGGGGCGGAGGGCATTGCGGTTGCTTTGAGCACTACCATTTTGCCTCACAATTTTTGCGAGCTTTGCGAAGCCAGCATAGCGGCCCTAAAAGGAAAAAAGTTTGAGCTTTACCCAGATTTTTCCACAGGCGGAATAATAGATGCAAGTGCCTATAACGACGGGCTTCGTGGCGGGCGCGTTAAGGTAAGGGCACGCATAGAAAAGCTGGATGCCAAAACCCTTGTTATCAAGGAAGTTCCCTTTGGCGTGACAACCGAGAAACTTGTTGACAGCATAACAAAGGCAAACGAAAAGGGCAAGATAAAAATCAAAAAGGTGGATGACCACACATCAAGAAGCGTTGAACTCGTTGTGCATTTGCAGCCGGGGAGCGATTCGCAAACGGTTATAGATGCGCTTTACGCCTTCACGGAATGCGAAAAATCCATCGCCACAAATAACTGCGTTATAGTGGACGAAAAGCCTGAATTCTTGGGCGCAACGGAGATTTTGAGGAAAAGCACGGAGCACACAAAAAGCCTTTTGGAATGGGAATTGAAAAACAAGATGAGCCATTTGCAAGAACGCTGGCACATGATAAGTTTGGAGAAAATATTTATAGAAAAGGAAGTTTATGAAGTTATTAAAAAGGCACGTGATAAAGAGGAAATGATTTCCCTTGTGGATAGCGGATTGAAACCCTTTGTGAAAAAACTGCGCCGTGCGGTGACAAGAGATGATATTCTAAAACTGGTTGAAATTCCAATGCGCAGAATATCCCTTTTTGACCAGAAAAAAGCGAACGAGCTGCTAAAGGAAATAGACGAGCAAATAAAGGAAACCGCCTACAATCTGGAGAATTTAACCGAGTATGCCGTTAACTGGTTCAAAAATCTTTTGAAAAAATATGGAGCGGGCAGGGAACGTAAATCGCAAATAGCGGAGTTTGGGAAGGTTAGCGCGGTTCATGTTGCGTTGTCCAACCAAAAACTGTATGTTCATCGCAAAGAGGGTTTTATAGGGACGGGTTTAAAGAAAGAGGAATATTTATTTGATGTTTCGGAATACGATGATGTGATAGCGTTCTGTTTGGATGGGACTTTCAAGGTATTCAGGGCATCGGATAAGGCTTTTATAGGCAAAGACATTTTGCTTGTGGAAAAATTCAACAAAGACGATACCCGCAGAATTTACAACGTTATTTACCAAGACGGCAAAGACGGACCCGCTTATGTGAAGCGATTTAACATAGGCGGCATAACGAGGGAAAAACCTTACACGATAGGCAAAGGGGCGGCGGGTTCAAAAATCTTGTGGATAACCTCCAACCCAAACGGCGAAGCGGAAATAGTCACCGTTTTCTTGAAACCCAAGCCGAGAATAAAGCTGGAAATTTCGGTTGATTTTTCGGAATCCCTTGTGAAGGGTAGGGATGCCATTGGAAACATGGTGACCAAATACGCCGTTAAAACCGTTAAAATGCACAAAAAGGGAGCAAGCACCCTTGGCGACATGGAACTCTTTTTTGACCGGCCTTCCGGAATGGTAAGCATTGCGAACAAGGGCGAAAGCTTAGGCGAATTCGGCAAGTTTGACAAACTGCTAACCGTTAAGGAAAACGGAATCGCAAAGATTTACGAGTCAAGCGAAACCATTTTGGTAGGGCAGGAGATAGCCTATATTGCCCGCTATGAAAGCTCAAAAATTTACACGCTTTTATACTTTGACGGCGCAGGTTCGCAGTATTGCGTTAAAAGGTTCAATTTGGAAAACGCACCTCAAACAACGGAATTTTCGCTTTTAACCGACAGCCCCGAAAGCACCATGCTTTTATTCTACGACGAAGAGCTTCCCATTGCCCAGATTGACGGCAAGGAATACGACCTGGCGGAGCTTGGCGAAATTCGCGGCTACAGGGCTATTGGCAGCAAGCTGGATTTCAGGAGGGTTAAAAAGGCGGTTAAGGTACCTGCGTTGGTGATGGGCTAGAGAACGAATTTTCTATATTCCCAATCAATGTTACGCTCACTTTTAATTTCATCTTTATGCGCGCTTTTTTTGGCGTGTTCTTCGGAAGACAATTCCGCGACGTTATACGAGTGGTTTAGCGACCAAGGTTTGGCGGCTTCTTACGGCAAAAAAATTGAGGAAATTGAAATTCCTGTGAAAAATTTTACCTTAGGTTTTGATAATTCTGCCTATATGGTTAGCTCTTATGCTGCGCTTGGCAATGTAAATGGCATGGAACATCTGCTTTATTTTGGCCTGGAGGTTTTGGATTCTGTCTCAAATATCTTTAAACTCAGAATAGATAACACTTTTTACGAAGATATACCCGGTGCTTCCAAGCCGGAATATTTAGACGCTGCAATTTACTGGTTAAAAGAACCCCAATTTCAGCATGATAGCCTTTGGCTTAAATTCCCCAATGCATTTGCGGATTCCGCTGATATAAGTCTTGAGCAGAAAGCTGATACCTTTTTTGTTTCCTTGCCTGAAGAATTATTGAGACTTAAACCGCAATCTCCGGATACCCTAAGACTGCTGGTTGGCATAAAGCTACGCTCGGATAATACGGTTTTGCGCATTGCTCCGCCTTCTACCTCGGATATACGCGGTTTGTTGCGCGTTGCTCAAAAAACAGATAAATCGGATTATTGCTTAACATGCTTGCATTCCGGTGTTAGAGAATCTCTCCTTGTAACCTTTGAAATAAAAGATAAAGAAATAATGACTGGCAAAACTGTGGTGTTTGCGCAATTGGTTTTGCCAAAGCAAAGCGATACCACAGGCAGTGAACTTGGGTTCCCTGTACCCGTACACGTGTATGGCGAAAACGGCTTGGAAGATTATAGAGTGGATACAGTCAAGCATCATCCGAACCTTGTTTTTCGTGGAGGCGATTTCTTGACGCTTCAGGTTACAGAAAGTCTGCGCAATTATGCCATAGCCGCAGATTCGCTGCCCGATACCCTTGATTTTACTTTGAGGTTAGGAGTTCCCATGCTTGATACCACATCGCTTTACTTTTACAACTCTATTTACAGTTCCCAGAAGGTTTTCTCAGACAGACCCGCATATGCTCGCTATGACTTTGCTTCTGCCGTTGAAGCCGGAAAAACAGCAAAACTAAAACTTTGGTTCGCAGATTATGGCGATAAAAAGTAGCTATGCTAAAACATATTTCCATTAAAAATCTAGCACTCATTGCGAATGCGGAAATTTCATTTTCAGGTGGTTTTTGGGCCATAACAGGCGAAACCGGTGCAGGAAAATCCGTATTTTTAAATGCGCTGAAACTCTTGTGCGGTGCAAAGGCTGCCGCCGGCCAGGTTCGCAACGGTGAAGACAGCGCTGTTTTAAGAGGGCTTTTCGGAATTAAAGATTTGCCGGAAGTTCGTGATTTTTTGGAAGCTAGGGAAATAGATTTTGAAGATTTGGAACTTGAAATTCAGCGTGAAATTTTTATTAACGGAAAAAGCAAAGCCCGCATAAACGGAGTGATGGCCAGCCAGAGCGATTTGCAGGAACTCGGTGAAATGCTTGTACAACTGCACGGGCAAAGCGAGCAAACCCTTTTGAAGGATGTTAAAGCACAGCAAAAACTCATAGACGCTTATTCGGGAAACGAGGAACTCCTGCAAAAATGCAAAGAACTTTTTGACGAGTGGAACACATTAAACAAAAAAATAGAAGAGCGCAAACAAAATGCCCGGTCAATTGCGCAGCAAAAGGAATTTTTGGAATTTCAGTTAAACGAACTAAAAAATGCAAATTTGCGACCAAACGAAGAAGAAGAATGCGAGCGTATTGTTCAAGATTCCGCTGGTGGCGAGTTCAAGCGGAGAATGGCAAACGAGTGTCTGGAGCTTTTGCTCGGTGAAACCGGAATTTCACATCTTTTGGGGGAGCTTGTTTCCAAGTTGCAAAAGCTGGAGAGCAAATGTGGCGATGCTCCCAAAAGCGAATCTGCGGCAAGTGCGGAAGATTATTTTAACGGTTTGATTTTGGAGTTGAAAAAGCTTGGCAAGGAGGAGTTTTACAGCCCGGAGCAAATAGAAAAGGCGAATGCCCGCATAGCTCTTATACAAAAATTGAAACGTAAATACAAAGCGGATTTGAACTCCCTCATAGAACTCAGGGAAAAGAGAAAATGCGAATTGGAATCTTTGGAAAATTCGGACTCGGACATAGAGGAATTGCAAAAAACTGCGGACAAGGCTCGCAGTGCATTGGAAAAGATATGTGCGGAACTTTCTAAAAAGAGGCGGGCGGGCGCAAAAAAAATGGATGCCGAAGTGGAGAACAGGCTTCACGCCCTTTCAATGCCAACAGCGGTGTTTTCCACTCATTGGACAGCTTTGGAGAATTTGAGCGCAAACGGAGCCGAGCAGGGGGAATTCTGGATAGCTCCTAACAAAGGCGAGGGAGAAAAACCGTTAAGGCAATCGGCGAGCGGCGGCGAACTTTCCAGAGTTTTGCTTTCGTTTAAGCGGACAATGGCGGAGAGGGATAAAATTCCCATTTTGGTTTTTGACGAGGTTGACAGCGGCATAAGCGGTGAGGTTGCCAACAAGGTGGGGGAGTGTTTGCAGGAGCTTGGCAAATATCATCAGGTGCTCACAATCACGCATTTGCATCAGGTTGCAGCACTTGCGAACGGCCAGTTTTGCGTTAGGAAAATAGAAGATGAAAACCGTACATACACAATCGTTGAACAACTCGGCAAAGAGGAGCGCATCTCCGAAATAGCGAGGATGCTGGGAAACGAAAAATCGCCTACGGTTTTGGCGCACGCCCGAAAATTGTTACCTTGAGCACTAAAAGATATAAAAATGGCGCAGCCAACCCGCCTACGATATCCGCTGTTAAATCCCCCAAGTCATTTCCGCTGCGTCCGGGAACAAATGACTGGTGAAATTCATCGCTGATTCCGAAAATAGCGCATATAATAACAACAAGCATACCCCAGACAACAGGTTTTGTACGCCATTTATTGCTGGAAATCCATAAGCAAAGCGACATTCCCAAAACAAAATAAGCTATGAAATGCTTTATCTTATCGCTAAAATCAAAGGTATTCGGCAACTGGTTTGCCGGCAAGGCAGAAAGTATAAAAATTGCAACCATAACCAGGATTGCGGGAATTTTTCTTAAAATATTTTTACTCATTCTATCTCCATAAAAAAATTGCCGCTTGCATCGCTTTCAAAAACAACGTTTTCGCCGCCTGTGCATTTAAATTTTGCTATCGTATAAAATTTCGGTGGTCTGTCGCCGGAAAAAATTTCGTCCAGTTCCTTTTCGGAAATCAAAAGGGAATTTTGCATGGCTTTGAATTTCTCAACATCCCAGTCAAAAAGCTCCGGAACCGAATACACAAAAGTTTGCAGCATAACGGCAAATTCGCTTTTAAAAAAAGCCCTGTAATTTTCAACTACTTCCGCCTTTTCCTGAAAACTCATTATTCTAAAATTTCTTGGAAAAGGCATGGGTTCCCTGTCTTCGCTTCTGAATGCCATTCTTATATTTTTTCCGTTCGCTATCAGCCGCAAATTATCGTTGTCCTTATGAAAAAACAGGCATGGCGAATTTTTTTTGCACGGTTGCCGGCCTTGCTGCAAGTCAAAACCGGCAAAGCTTGTTCCTTCCTTGAATATGAATTTGGGACTTTCTGCGCTAAAAGAAAATTGGCATAGAATCAGCAATAAAAAAAACGGCATCTCACTCCTTACAAAATGTGAATAGCAAGGGTTGTGGTGTCGTCTGATTGTGGCATTCCTGCAGTGAAACTTGCTATGCCGGCTCTTACCGCGTTGTCAAAATCCTTGGGTTTTGCGCTAATGTTGCTGTTTGCGTATTCAATAAGCCTGTTATTTCCAAAAAATTCGGCTTTGCTGTTCATGGCTTCTATTGCGCCATCCGTGTAGAGGTAAAGCCTGTCGTTTGTTCCGAGTTGCAGCGTTTGTTCTTCGTATTCGGTTTTTTCATTTATGCCTATCGCCAGGGTTTTTCTCATTTTTAAAATCTCATAGGGCTTTCCGTTTATGGAAATAAGAGGATTATTATGCCCGCAATTCACTACAGCGCATTTTTTAGTTTTTAAATCTATAATGAGCGCAAGCAGCGTTACAAACATGCAGGCTTCGTTGTTTTCGCTTAAAATAGAATTTACGTTTTTCATAGCATAAGGCAGATTTTTCGTCTGCAAAATACTGGTTTTTACCAGTGCCTTGGCTTGTGCCATGTAAATGGCTGCCGGTATTCCTTTGCCGCTCACATCCGCTACCAGAAAACATATTCTGCTCTTGGTTGAATCTATGTAAAAGAAATCATAAAAATCTCCGCCTATTTCCTTGGCAGGAACCATTCTGGCATAGAAATCTATCGCTTTTGTATTGTAAAAATTCATATTCATGCTGGGCAACAATCCGTTTTGTATGCGGTAGGCTATTTCCAGTTCATTGTTCATGTGCTCGGTTTGGGCATTTGCATATTCCAGTTCTTTAATGTAGTTTATCAACTTATCCGACATTTTATTGAAAGCCTTGCTGAGTTCGGCAAACTCGTCTTTACCGCTGAGTTCAATTCTTTGAGAATTTACTTTTCCGGTATTATTAACTTGCTGCATTAGTCTTTCAAGCGGTTTTGTTATGCTGCCACTGAGTATTATGGCTACGGCTATGGATAAAATTGCGGTGAATATGAATATTACGGAAAAATTCTGCAAGGTTTCAAAGAAAATGGTTCTATCGCTCTGCTTTGCCTCTTCTATTTGCGCTGCTATTTTGATTTTGGTTTCTTCAATAGGCGAAGATACGTTTTTAGCCGGTACCATTAGCCCAAGCGACCAATCGTTGCTTTCTATTTGCGAAGAAAACAGGTAATAATCCTTGGAGTCCACAGATACAATTTTGCTCCGATATTTATTCATGGACATATCGTGCAGGGCCTCATACCACACTTCGTTTGCGTTTAATATTGAATTCTCGCCCAGGTAGGTTCCTTTTTTGTCCAGTAAAAAATTAAAATTTCCGTTAGCCGAATCATGGCTTAACATCAGTTCAATCAAATCCGAATGTTTAATATGAATGCCAATCACTCCTGCTAATTGCCCGTCCTGATTATAAAGCGCCCTAACGCAGGCTACCACAATAACGCCTTGTATATCTATGTGGGTATCTATCCATACAGGTTTGCCTTTTGCTTCAATTCCTTTTTTATACCATTCTTTTTGGTACGGATCGAATTCGGGAATGGTTTTGTACTTTGAAATTGAATATAAAATTCCGTTTTTCATCGCTATGTAGATATTGTCAAAAAGTTTATTGTTTCTCATCAGGGTGTGGAGCAAAAGGTCAATATCCGAAATTTTCAGCAAATCACTCCTGATATTTTCATTCATTGCAACTCCGGGAGCCAATTCGTATTTTACAAAAACCGTATCGTTAAGCAACGATTCGTTTTCCGATAGCTTTTTTTTTGCTCTTTGCGGCATGCTGTTTTTTGAATAGGTGTTTTTTCTATAGGACTGCTCTAAAAAATCCGCTACTACGGCAAGCCTTCCTTTAGTCTGTATAAATTTTTCGTTGATTTCTCCAGCTTGCAGGTCGGTCATGCTTTGCAGGTTCTTTTTTGCCTGCTCTATCATGGCTGTATTTATTTCATTTGAGGTCTTTAGCCCCAAATTAACACCGGTATGGAGCGAGCGTGTGAATATGCTGTCCATTTGCATATAAGTACGTGTCGCATTGATCACAAGCGAAACCGCAGCAGCTATTAGCACAATGAAAACAACTTTTGTTCTTACCTTGAAATTTCTAAACATTTTATTACCTGTAAAGTTTGTTTATTCCTCCGAACACCGCCCGCATATTCGCAACAAGGGTATCGCTGGAAACCCCTCTGCCCATAACGGTTTTCCCGTTTGCGGAAAGAGAAATTTCAGATAATGCCCTGCCAGCCCATAATTTATCCGCATTGCTCACTACGCTTTGTCTGTAGCTGTTGAGTTCCACAGGCAAACCAACCTTGCGGGAAAGCAGGAGCGCCGCCTCTATTGGGCCTTCTGCGGATATGGATTCTTCGCTAGCAATTCCGTCTTTGTGGAATTTGAACACAAAGCGATTTTCCTCCGGTATAACATCTATGGTGTGGAAAATTACCCTGCCGTTTAAATTGCAGCATTTTTCCTTGAACACCTCTAAAATGCGCGAATCCGAAAGTTCGCCCTCACGCTCGCTAATCTCTTTAAGCACGGGTTGCAATTCCGCAGCCTCGTCCAAATCAACGGGGTATCCGTTGTGGTTCAGAATTTCGTACACAGCGGTTTTTCCGCTCTGGCTTGTGAATGATAAAACATCGTTTTCGTGCCTGCCTATAAGCGAGTAGTCTATTGGACGGTAAGCACCCTTTTTCAAGTTCTTTGTTTTTGATGCACCGTCTTGGTGAATGCCGCTCCTGTGAGCAACGGCTTCTATGCCTATGAGCGGAGCCTTTGCGTAAATGGGCACATTCGCCCACTTGCTTGTTAAAATGGCGGTCTCGTAAATTTCGCCGAGGTTCATATCCATTTCAATGCCGCAGTTGTGGAGCGCAACGGCAACTTCAAACATATTGGTGTTTCCGGAGCGTTCGCCAAGGCCGTTCAGGGCACATTCCATTTGCGTTGCGCCTGCAAAGTAACTCTCAACGGTGGCCGCCGTTGCCATTCCCAAATCGTTGTGGCAATGAACGGAAACGGTGATGTTTTTGGGCAAGGCCTCTGCAACTTTGCGAATCATGTCAACATAAATCATGGGGCGATAGCGCTCCACGGTATTGGGCAAGTTGATGGTGGTGGCTCCCGCTTCCACTATTTGTTTTAGCGATTCCAGAACAAAGTCAAAATTCTCAACGCAATCGCCAAAGTGTTCGGGGCTAAACTCAACATCGCCTTTTTCGCCTACCAGTGATTTTGCAAAAGCCACAGCCTCTACAGCTTGCTTTCTGACTGCAGCCGGTTCCATTTGCAGAACGTGCTCCATGCTTAGCGGGCTCATGGCTAAAAACACATGTATGCGGGGTTTTGGAGCTTCCTTAACCGCCTCCCATGCCTTTAGAATATCAGTTGTCTTTGACCTTGCAAGCGCAGATATAACAACATTTTGGGCAACCTTATCACCTTTGGCAGCAAGTTCCGCTGTAACTTCGGCCAAATTCCGGCTTGAATCAAAATCCATTTCGGAGGCTATGGGAAAACCAACTTCTATACCTTGTACTCCTAGCTTTAAAAGTTGTTTAAACACAACCTCTTTTTGCTCTTTGTTCCAAGGGTTGGCAAGAGCCTGATTGGCATCGCGCAGGGTGATGTCGTAAAAAAAAGGCTTTCTGTTCATAGAATTCTCCGAAGGGTAATTTAGAAAATACTAAGCCAATTTTTTCTATATTCGTTGCTATGATAGGTAAATATGTTCTACTCGCGGCGGGCCTTGGGCTTGCCTTTACATTCACCACCGGCTGTGCCGGGCAAAAAGCGGCTAAAATTGACCAAGAGCAGGTTCAACAGCAGCGCACCACCAACCTAGACAACAGTGTGGACAACATACTTGACCAGGAGCCTGCAAATTAGGAAACCATGTATAAAATTTTCCTGACTGCCGGCTTTTTCATATTGCTGGGTTGTGCAGCTAATACAGTTGATACGGCTAATACGGCTGTAGCAACTGTCGCTTTGCCGCCGCCGCCAGTTGTTTCTCCGGCGGAAACTTTGGCCTCCGTGCAATGCGGTGCCGGTGAGTTTCGCGGCTTTGGCACCGGGGTGAAGGAGGAAGAGGCTGTGAACGCTGCCCGTTCTTCAATTGCCCGGCAAGTGCATTCGTCTGTCAAGGTATCGGAGAAGCAGATTCAGAGCCAAAGAATTTTAAACGGCGATGAAAGTCTAAGCTCTAGATTTGTGGCAGAAACGGCAGTTGAATCTGCGTTGAGCAACGCTCACGATGCCCGTGTGCTTCGTATTGCGCATGGCACATACGAAGCGGGAGCAGTTGTCTGCATGAGCCGTGCGGATGCAGCCAAGGGTTTTGCGGAGCACCAGCGGCGGGTGGCAGACTCGCTTGAATTTGCGGCAAATGCTTCGCTTGAAGCCAAACATCCTAAGCGCAAAAATGAGGCGTGGCAGAGAACGCAAGCATTGTGGAACGAGTTTGCAAGGCTTCAAATTATGCTTGACGGCTTGGGTGCGGAAAGGGCGGATTACTGGGAGCCTTTGAACGCAACCTACGTCCAGGTGAGAGAGGCATACTTAAACTACTGCAAAGCGCAGAAACTTCATTGGGAAGACACCGAGAGCGAATGCTCAGACGCAATGTTCTCGGTTCTTTCCGGCAGAGTGAAGATGGAAAAGGCGGAGTGCCAGGGCGAGAGCGGGCTTAAGTTGAAGCTGGCCTGCTCGGAAAGGTGCATACCGTCTTCATTTGGCGGTATTGAATGTTCTTTCACGCCGTCTCTCTCAATTGAATCCTGCGAAGGGGAATCGTATTTGCTGCTGAAAGTGCAAAAGCCTGTCTTAGGCCGGGACGTACACAATGCGAGCAAAGCGAAGGATAACCTTATGGAAAAATTGTCCTCGGCAGAGTTTTTAAGCGAATGGGAAAAGGAGCTTAAAGGTTGGATACCGCTATGTGCAGAGTAAGGCTTTGTCACTGGAATTTTATGGCAAAATGCCCAAATATTGCCGCAAATGGGGTAAAATACCCCCGCAAAATTGGGCAAACACGCAGGTTTGCCCCTACATCCCTTGACACCCGCCCAATTTTTTTCTATATTTACCCTTGAAATGCGACCCCAGAACCCAAAAATGCTCCTCTCGCTAGAGTCTCTGGCACAGGCTCTACGGCACGTTACGTATAGGGGGTCAAAAAACGTCTCCCAACACACGTGTTGCGGTTTTAGGGGTATTTCTGCACAAACAGAGGGGTATTTTATTCATATAGGCAAAAAATTTGAAAATTTTGCCCCCCCCCCCCCCCTGCAAAAACCGTGCCAGTTTGCTGGATTTAGCGGGAATTTCTCAATTTTTTTCAAAAAAAATCCGGAAGGATTGCGGAGCGTTCATGAATAGGATCCTGCTCGCATCGCTTTTCCTCGCCTTTGCCGCCTACGGACAGCAGCAGGAGCGCATAGCCGTTATGCACACGGTTGACAACCTGGATTCAGTGAGCGTCACGGATTTGGGCTACCTGACCAACAGGCTAAGGGACATAGCCAGCAAGGTTCTGCCCAAGAGCCGCTACGGAATAATGACCCAGCAGAGCATAATTGACCGCCTCGGCTCCGAGGAGCGGGCGGAAAAGGAGTGCAGGGAGGCCACTTGTTTGGCAGATTTGGGCAGAAAGATAAGTGCGGACTACATCTCCCAGGGCCGCATAGGGCGTTTCAGCGGCAAGCTGACGATAGAGGTGGAACTTTACCGTGTCCACAACAGCAACCTGATTGGGGCATTCACGGGGGATTCCAAGGACATTGAGGGCTTGCTTGCCATTGTTGAGGCGAAGGCGCCTAAATTGTTTGAAGATATGTCCGCAACCTCCCTGCTTGAAGTCAAGCCCCCCGATTATCTTGACGGCATAGGGAATAATACCCAATGGAGCATGTCTGTAAATGGCAAAAGTCACCCTTTCGGAGCAATCCGTCTTTCCCCTGGCGATTACGCAGTAAGCCTCAGCCACGTATGCTACGAGAACATAGACTTCAACGCAAGCGTGAAAGGGGACAGCGTCAATGTCTTTGACATGGCTGGCCGTGCGAGG
>JAISSJ010000180.1 GCA_031273195.1 Candidatus Fibrimonas sp. | reverse complement strand
GAGTTTCCAGTTTGCCGATTTCGCTTTGGATAACAGGTTGGAATTTTGATGCAGGCTCATCAAGGTGCCTGACGGTAACATTAATGGGAATATTGCTCATGGCGGAAATATAGAAACTTTATCCGAACATAAACTCAACCTTGCCAAGCCTCCGCTTTATCTCTTCCATAATTTCCAGCTCCTCTTTCTCGCTGTCCGCTTTATATGTAACGCTAAAGCGCACAAAGGAACCGGCATCGTCCCAGGGGACGGTGGAAATGCTGTGTTCCAGAATCAGCCACTGGGAAAATCCCTCTGCGGTTGCAAATTCGGGGCCGCCTTTAACGCATTTTGGAATTTGGCTGTAAAGGTAAAAAGAGGCCTTGGGCTTGGTAGCTTTGAAACCCACTGAATTTAACGCTTCTGCGAGCAGGTTGTGGCGGCGGGAATATTTTTGCGCGGTTTTTTCGGTGATTTCCGTGTGAGCCAATGCTTCGCAACCCGCAAACTGTATCGCTTTGAACTGGCCGGAATCGTTGTTGTCTTTAACGGTGGCAAAAGCCTTGACAATTTTTTCATTGCCGGCGACAAAACCCAAACGCCAGCCGGTCATGTTAAAGGCTTTTGAAAGGGAATGTATTTCCACGCCAACATCCTTTGCGCCTTCCAAACTCAAAAAGGAAAGGGGTTTGTAATCATCAAAGGTCAACGCTGCATAAGCGGCGTCCTGAACGACTATCAGGCTGTTCTTTTTTGCAAATTCAATTACCTGTTCAAAGAATTCCTTTGTTGCAACCGCGCCTGTTGGATTGTTCGGGTAATTTATGTAGAGAAGTTTTGCTTTCCCCAAAACGTCAGTTGGAATTTTTGACAAGTCCGGCAAAAAATTATTTTCTGCCACCAGCGGCAGCTTATGCACTGTGCCGCCGAGCCAGCTTGTCATTGTTCCCATAATCGGGTAGCCGGGTACCGTCATAAGGCAAATATCGCCGGGGTTTATAAATGCCTGAGCCATCATTGCAAGGGCGGGTTTTGAGCCTATGGAATGGTTTACTTCCGTGCTTGGGTTTATATCCTTAACGCCGTAAACCTTTTCGAGGTATGCCGCCGCCGCCAGCTTGAACGCATCAATGCCGTTGTCTGCGTAGTCTCGGTTTTCCCGTTTAAGGGCTTCCTTGTGCAGGCGGTCTATAACAAGGCTGTCTGCCATCCAGTCCGGCTCACCGACTCCCATATCTATTATGGGAAAATCGGGACGCCTTGCCTGAGCTTCTCTGCGCGCCCTTTTAATTTTTTCAAACTTGTAAAGAACGGTATCTTTGCCGAATTTGCTCCCGCCAATGCGTTCTGCGAATAGATTTTGAATGTAAGATTCCTGCATAAACTCCTATTTTTTCCAGCCAGCTTGCTTAAATATAGAATTTAATATTCAAAGTTGCGCAAAGTTTTAAAAACGAAAAATTACGCAAAAAATACAGACCAAAACGAAGAAAATAAAATCTTTCAACATCAAGCTTTGCCTGCTTTGCGGCAAGGCGTGAAGGGCGTAGCCTCTGCATTTCATAGCGTTGTAAACACGGTCGGCGCGGTCAAAGCTGCGCAATAAAAGCTGCCCGGCAAAGCTGCCCATGTCTCTCATTTTAATTCCTTTTCCGTTTGCGCTTCTCAAAGAATAAGCTATGTACATTGAGTATGCCTCTTCCAGCAATACGCCTATGTAACGGTATGTCATTTCAAATATGGTGACAAATATGCCCGGTATTCTCAACCTGCGCATGGAACCGGCAATCTCGGAAAAAGGCGTAACAGATACGAGGAGCAAAACAGCCATAACACACAAATAAGTTCTGAGTATTATGGTAAAAAAGGGAATGATGCTTTTGTCAAAAATTATATTGCTTATCCCGGCAAAAAGGCAGAATGGGAGAGCTATCATAAATCTTTTGAACAGCATTGAGTAGGGAGTTTCGGAGAGCATCATCAAAAGCGTGGGATAAAAAATGTATGGTATCAACTGTTCAAGAGCATATCTGTTAAAGGAAATAACCGTAATTATAAAAATCGCTGTTGCGAGCAGCTTTACCGTGGGGTGAAGCCTGTGTACAAGTGTATCGCCGCCGGACAACTGTTCAAGCGCGCTTAATTCCTGTATTTTATTATTCACTAATCACAGCCCTTTCCTGCAAAACAGCTTTTTTAACCCTATCCGGAACTCCGGCAACGCTTTTCATAAGATACCTTTCCGCTTTGTCAAAATATTTATTCGGCATATAGATTTCCAAAAACAGACGCCGCATATAGTCACGCTCGCCGCCGAGCATTCCTATTATAAATATATTGCGCAACAGGGATTCATCCGCTTCTTTCAAGTCATAATGCTCACTCATCAAAGGGATTAATTTTGAAGCCTCCTTAAATCTTCCGTGCATGGCCAAATCCATAAATTCAAGCTCTACGGATATAGGAACGGGGAGTTCCCCGGCCAAGAACTCGGCTCTCAATTCCGCATAAAGGGGAATGCTGTCCCTTGCCGCAGAGAACGGAGCCTTCGCAGACCAGTTGCGATAATCAGTCCAAAAGGCAGCCCAGTTAAAATTCTCGCTTCTGTTTTTCAAGGATAAAAGCAGGTGATTTTCCAAATATAAATTTCCGGGAAGGCTGGATATAAGAGAATCCAAAAACGCTTTTCTGGGAGCATAATCGGCAGAGTCCAAAAAGGCCGGCCAGCAAACCAGACAACTGTCAAAGGCCGATATAAAACCCACATAAGTATTCACAAAACGAGCCTGTTCCGCCTTATTATCCACAACAGGGATGTACTCGCTGTTCGCATCAGCCATTTCCAGCACAGGCCTGATGCTTGCCGCATTAAACAGGAAATTTTGCTCACCAAAAAAATACCAAGGGAGGTGAATTGTTTCAAATTCCTTTACAAGCACAGGGTCTGTTCGGAATCTGTCTATGTATTTTTGCAATACGGGTTCATCGCTTGCGATTATTATAACATCAGGTTCTTCGGGGGCACGATAAACACTTACATACTTAAAGGATTCATCCAAGGCCCTTATTATATGGAGCAAAAGTTCGTTGTTGAACTCATAGAGCTGAAGCCACTGCACAAGCTGCCCGCCCGGATTTAAATAGCGTTTTATATGGTGATAAAACTCCAAGCTGAAAAGGCTTGCGACCCCGCTCACCCAGGGATTTGACGGAACGCTAACGATTAAATCGTAGGAGAGGTTTTGCGTGTGGAAAAAGGTACGGGCATCGCCGATGTGCAAAAACATTCTGGGGTCATCAAAACTGCGGTGATTGTATGGATAAAATCCTTTTTTTGCGAGCTTAATCATCTCTTCTTCTATCTCTATGCAGTCCAGCCGCTCTAAAAGAGGGTCTGCTAAAAGATAGTGCGAACCCATCCCGCTGCCAAGCCCTATCATTGCGGCATTGTATGGTTTATTCCGCATGGCCATCGGCATAAAAGCTGTTGCGCTTTGGGTTAACTCATCGCCGCTTATCGGTTTTGTGCGGTCTTTTGCCAAACTGGCATCTGCCTTGCCATTCGTTTTCACATAGGCTCCTCCATCGCTTTCATGCAAACTTATGGTGGCTGTTTTTCCGTTGCGAACATCAATTTTTTCCTTGTCATTTTCTGCCTTGTAAGAGCGAAATATGCCGCTCGTTATTCTATCCGGGCTAAAATCCATAAATAAACTGGGCACAAAAGCCAACACGCAAATCGCTATGAATGAAACATTTTTTCTGTAAACTGGAAAGAACTTAAAGAGAATCACCAAGCCTAAAATCAAATCCAAAAACACGCCTATCAACAGAGCACCTTTAAGCTGAAAAAGCGGAATCAGCAAAAGCCCGGTGCCAACCGACCCGAAAATTGCACCTATTGTATTCCAGCCGTAAACGCTGCCAACATAACCTTCCGAGCCGGTTTTCTTTATAAGCCAGTAAGTCAAAACCGGAAGGGTCATTCCCGCAAAAAAGCTGGTAGGTACCATCCATAAAACGGCGAGTGCATATTTGAACATGCTCCAAAAAACATAACCCGTTGCGGTTTGATTGAAAATCTGGTGCGCCTCATTCATCGCCGCCCAAAACGGAACGTGGAAGTAAAGGGTGCAAACCGCAAAGAAAGCCATTAAAATTTGAGCATAAGCGAGGAGTTTCAGCGGTTCAAAATTCCTGGCCAAAAGTTTTCTGCAAGCAAGCCCTCCAAGCGCAAGCCCCAAAATAAACGCAGAGAGCATTTGGTCAAAACTGTGAGAAGAACTGCCCATCAAAAGCGAAAGAAGCCGTATCCAAACAATTTCGTAAATGAACGATGTCAATCCGGTGAGAACGGAAAATAACAACCACCATTTTACGTTTGGGAATTTGGGATTAGTTGAGAGTTGAGAGTTGAGAGTTGAGAGTTGTTCTTTTTTTGGGGTATTTCCGATATTTTTCCCAATTCGCCAAAAAAACACAAACAGAGCGAAATTAATAACCCCTGCAATTCGCAATGTATTCGCATTTCCAAGCGTTGGAATCAAAATATAGCTGGCAAACAAAATTCCAAAACAGGCACCGAGCGAATTTGTAAAATAAAGGAGCGGCAGCGAAGTTTTTCCGCTATCTCCGTCTCGCCTTGAAAGCCCTGCCGCTATAAAAGGAAATGTCATTCCCAAAAGAACCGCAATGGGAAGCGTTGAGAATGTGGCAATAACAACCTTAATAGCCTCTGCTCCATTGGGGCCAAGGGTTCTGCTCCACTCGGAATCATAAAACAGATTCGTGGCAAAAACGTAAAGCGGGTGGTAGAGCATTCCGCCGAGGCCTATGAAGAGTTCCGTTATGCCGTAAGCCAAGAGCGGTCTTTTAATGCGAGCGGTGAGTTTGCCGGCAATAAAGCTCCCAACGGCAAGCCCGCCCATATAAATGCAGAGTGTTAAAATCTGCCCATAGCTTGAATGCCCCAAAAACAACTTCAGGTAGCGTGCCCAAGTGCCTTCGTATATTAAGCCGGAAATTCCGGAAAGGGCAAAGAGGAAGTAGATTGGGATATTAGACATTACATTATTCCTGTGATGATTTTATCCTATATTTCTGTAAAGGACTGCTTGGCTTATTTGGAATTGTCATTTCTATAAAATTATCTCTCAAAGCGGGTTCTAAAAAAAATTCCTTGAAATATTTTTCATCCTTGATTCCCATATCGTTCATCAGATCTTTTTTGCTTTTTTCCTTGCCTTTAAGAAGTTTCAAAAGCTTTTTAGCTTGGGGGGTAGCTTGGGGGGTAGCTTGGGGGGTAACCTGGTCTCTTGATTTTAATGTCAACAAAAAACCATTTAGATGTTCTTCAAATTTAGGTTCTTCAATTCCCGCATTTTTGCATGCTTCTGTAATTTTATTTATACCTCTGCCCCATGCGTCAATGTAACCTCCTCTAAAAGCAACTTCCGCCAGCAACTTGTTGCGAGGAATAGAAGAATGTTGTTTTTTAAGCATATCCAAAGTAATGCCCTCCGGCAAGAAACCGGAATTCCAAAATGTTATGCGGTTATCATACACCTTAATTTGTGTGTGAACTCCATAATAGGAACGATGTATCAAAGCGTTTAACAAAATTTCTCGAAGTGCCGGCAAAGGATACTGCAATGTTTCTACCCTGCGCAAACCTTCAAAAGAAACCTTGCGGATTAAGAATTTGTTGTTAAGCTGTTCTATAATTGCATTTAAAATATAGACTATGTTTCCTTCTTCCGATTCTTGAAATTGCAGATCAATATCATTTACTCCGAATTTCCCAACATGGATGGAAAGACCTGAATAAAATTTTCCGGGATCTTTGCCGAAAAAAACTATTGCCGCTCGTTTTAATTTTCCTCTTTCGGTTAAGCGTAATTTTTCGAATAATTTTTTTAAGGACAAGCCTCTCTCTTGTATTCTGCCGGATTCTTCTGCCAGTCGTAAATAAATTTTTACCGCATTTTTATCTATATCTGCAAATGTTGCCCGTTTTTCTATAATTTCATCCCAAGAATTTCCCGTTTTCTTTAGCAAAAATTCATTTAAAGCGTGTCCTGCCAGTTCTTGATTTGAACTTCCGCTGCGAATGTAATAACGGCCATGCAAGGAAATAGGAACCGTGTATGCAAGAACTTTTATCTCTATAATATCCTTTTTGCTTTTTCTTCTAAGGATAACATCTGCCGAAACCCCCAAGACATTCTTAATTTTATTCGGCAATTCTTCCATCAGTTTTTTTGACTCGTTCACTCCGGAAATTTTTCCATTATCTTCTATGCCCAAAAACAAAGTGCCACCTTTGGAATTTGCAAAACCGCAAATCCATTTTAAATAATCGTCTTGCCAATTCCTTTTGTATTCTACTGTATGTGATTCGGGCATAGCGCTTTCCGCTCACTTCCCTATCGGATGATTCAGCATTGGAATTTGCGAGGGTGTGAGCTTTAAAGCCTTGCTTAACCCCTGTGAATCCATGCTTGCCCTGGCTCTGGTGATTAAGCCTGTGCCGGAGCAGAACAGCGAAATATTCTGGGAAACAATACCTGCGTCCATTGCTCCCAATCTTTGCTTGCTGGCTTCATCGCCGTGGGCAAATTTGGAAATATCGGCAACAAGAAGTACGTTGATAGGCGTATCTGCAAAGACGGCTTGGCTGCCTGCACCCATAGTCCGCAAATCGCTGTTTGCAATTAGGTTCAGGGAATGGGTTTTCGCGTCATAAAAATATGCACCGGTCTTTGCGAGAACGTAAACGTCTATTTCCTGGGAATTCATAGCGGAAGGTGCGGTGCGTTTGCCTTCGCCGGCCCTGTTAACCCCATTTGCCGCCCACAATAAATCGGAAATTTCCGCCAGGCTCAAATCCTTGGCTTTTTGAAAGTCCTGTGCGGCAGCGGATTTTCTCAGGGAAAGGGATTTCATTATTGAATGCCCTTTGTCCAAGTTGGGTTTAGGGAGTTCAATCTTTTGCCCTGACAACTGGGCAAAAGACACGGAAGCAGCGAGAACTAAAAGAGGGAGAATTTTCATAATGTTAATGTAGAAACTTACTTTCCCCAAATTTTTTGTATTCACCTCTTTCTACGCCAGCGGCTTTGCTTCGCACTCAATCCAAACAACGAACAGAGAGCAGGTTGTCCCCGTGTTGATAGTTGTTGACCCAGCCACCGCCCACGTAGTTGTAGTTCATGGTGAAGTAGTGGGTGTATTCATAGCCCCCGGTAATCCACCAGTAGCCTATGATACCGATATTTTCAAAGAAGTAACCATTGCCGTAGCCGCCGGGGAACCGTCCGTAGCCGCCCGGCAGGGCTGAAAAGCCATATTCATCCGTAGGGCATATATCATGTTCTATAACCGTAACCCGTCCGCGCTCGTCCATTTTTTCTTCTGTCCACTTGCATTTAAACTCTGCCCATCCGCTTTTGGACTTGAGTTTCTTCCCTGCAATTTCTTCACTGCCTATGAATTTCATAAGAGCTTCCAATTCATCTATGGTTGGCAAATGCCAACCTTCGGGGCAGGCTTTCTCGGCCTCTTCCAAATTGTATAGCCGTCCGTATTTTTTGCAGTTCTCCGGGTTTCTTATTTTCTCTTGCGGGTTGTCCCCGTAACATAGACCAAGAAAACCGTCTTCGCCATGATAGTCAAGGTTTTGAGCCATCCAAATTTGCTTTCCGATTTTAACGGTTCTATACTTTTTGCCGTCACGAGCATCGTATAAAGTGTTGGCGGAAATTGGGGCTGGAGGGGCGGCTGCTTGCGAAGCGGTTTCTTTTGCGTCCGTTATTTTTCCGAACATATTCGGCGCCTCCTTGTCTAAAACGGAGAGCAAACCGTATATGTTTTTGGAGGTGCCTGTGAAGGAGCTTATTAGGTCTCCGTTTTTGCTTTCGTAGAGTTCGGCTTTTATGGTTAAGTCCTTGCCAAAGCGACCTATGCGGGCTTGGCATACATAGTCGGCGTTTACTTCTCTGCCGAGTTTGGCTAGGCAGCCTTCCGATTCTTTGCACTTTTTTACCATTTTGTCCATTGTGCCTAAGTAGGCTAGCATGCTTTGCTGGGTCATTATGGCGTAGCTTTTTTGGGGGAGGGTTTTGTTGGCTATTTCCCGCAGCCTGTCCGTTAAGTGGCTTAGTTCCAGGACCGTTATGGGGCGGTCGCCGTCGTCCACTGTGTTTACTATGGCTATGCGTTTTTGCTGCTGGGCGGTGGCGGCGAGGGCGAGGAGCAGCAAAGTCAGAAGCATTTTATTCATAAGGTCTCCATTGAATATACATTTATCTTGTTCTCACATTTAGTCCTTTAGGCAGCGAACA
>JAISSJ010000122.1 GCA_031273195.1 Candidatus Fibrimonas sp. | reverse complement strand
AGCCATCCATTTTTTTGCGGTAAAAATCGCAGTGCTCATAAACATATCCTGCGAGTTTTTGCAAACGCTCAAGCTGCAATTTTTCAAGGCTTGCCCGTGGCATTGTCTCCAATTCTTTTTCATAATAATTCGTCATGGCTACTATCCTTTTGCTTGCATATAGCCTTGTTCAAAGGCTTTAAGGTTAATTTCCAATGTTGGCTTGGCTACGCTTTTTTCAATTGCGTTTATAAAAATTTCTTTGCCAAAATTCAATAAGGAAGCGGAAAAACCGAGCATGGCAATATTCACCGTGCGAATATCATTTAGTTTTTTCGCTATGCCTATCGCATCTATTTTGTGAGTTTTGGCGTTGTATTTTGATAATTGCTCGTAAATGTCGCCGGGGTATTCGGCTAGGCCCAAGGCGCATGGCATAGGATAAATGTTTTGCCTGTTTACAATGATAATTCCGTTATCCTTAATATGCCCGGCAGAACGCAAAGCCTCTAGTTCTTCAAACGCCAGTACTACGTCGGCCTGCTTTTTATCAAATAACGGGCTATAAACTTTGTCTGCAATTCTAACATAAGTGACAACGCTGCCGCCGCGTTGAGCCATTCCGTGCACTTCGGATACCTTGCAGTCTTTGCCTGTCAACTGCGCATAGTTGCCTAAAATTTTACTCGCAAGGAGCGTCCCTTGGCCGCCAACCCCTGCAATCAATATGTTGAGATTCATGGGGGAAAGATAGAAAACAATGCCGGGGTATTTACTATATTTTCCCTTATGAAATGCACAGTTAGAACACGCAATCAGAAGAATGTTTTTGATATTCCGCCAATCGCAAGTTTGCGCTCGGATTTCGAAATTAAAAAGGAAAAGGATGTTTCCAAGGTTCGCATTCTGGAAACCTGGCCGGATGGCTCGCTTAGGCTTGCTATGGTGAACGGGAAGGTTTTGTCCATAGTTGTTCGCAAAAAAAGCAACGGTTTTCCCGAGTCGGTTGAGATAAACGGTGCCCGCTATAGCGTTGATGTGAGCAAAATTGATAGCTCCCATTATGGCGGTGCGGAAAAGTCTGCAAAGCAGACTAACGGAAACATAACCGCAGTGCTGCCGGGGCAAATTTCCAGCTTGCAGGCTAAGCCCGGCCAGTCGGTGAAGAAAGGGCAACTGCTCGGCATTTTGGAAGCCATGAAAATGGAAAACGAAATTCTAGCCCCCTGCGATGGCAAGGTTCGGGCTGTGAAGGTAGAGAAAGGGCAAACCGTTATGCGGGGCGACTTAATTCTGGAGATTGCTTAATCAGCGATTTTATGTCAAGGAGCTTCTTCATAGGCGACGTTCACGGCTGCATAGATGAGCTTGCCGAATTGGTTGAGAAGTTTTCCCCCAGTGCCGGCGACAAAATTTTCCAGACAGGCGATTTAATAAACAAAGGGCCGGATAGCCCGGCTGTTTTGGAGTTTGCCCTTGAACACAATATACAAAGCGTGATGGGAAACCACGAGGCGAAACTTTTGCAAATTTTGAGCAAGCCTAAGGCGGAGCAAACCCCAAAAGAGTTAAAGCTTTTGGGAAGCGTTCAAAAGCCGGAATGGATAGCAAGCATTGTTTCTAAATTTCCGTTGTGGCTGGATACGGGCAAGGAACTTTTGCTGCACGCCGGTTTGGAACCGGGCAAAATTCTCTTGGAAGAAATGGATGCAAAAACCATCTTGACCATCAGGTTGTGGAACGAAAAGCCTTGGTATGAGCAGGCGGCTTTCAACGGGCGGCTGATTGTTTTCGGGCATTGGGCTATGAACGGGCTGGTGGATTTTCCTCATGCAAAGGGGTTGGACACGGGTTGCGTTTACGGAAAACTTTTGACCGGCTATTGCCCCGAAGAAAACAGATTTTACCAGGTGGCGGCAAAAAAGGTATATTGCAACATATAGGAGAGCCTATGAAAACTATTGCTGTTTTGGCTGCTATGCAGCAGGAACTGGATGCCGTGCTGGAGGTGTTTGGGCTTGCAAACCCGAACAAAACCGATTTTTGCGGAATGCAGGTATATGTTTTTGAACGCAACGAGGCCAAGTTCGTTCTTGCGCTTTCCGGGATTGGCAGGGCGAACACCGCCATGAACGCCGCTTTGCTAATAAGGGAGTTTAAACCCGATGAGATAATAAATGTAGGCACTGCGGGCGGTTTGCAAAAGGAGCAGAAAATTTTAGATGTGGTTATTCCCGGCGAGGTGGTGGCGGTAGATGTGGATTTAACCGCTTTGGGCTGCGAATACGGGCAAATTTTGGAATGCCCAAAGTCCTATTTCACCGATGCGAAAATACGGGAAAACCTTATTCAAGCCGCAAAGGGTTTGGTGACCGTGCATACAGGTGCGGTTGGTTCTTCGGAGGCGTTTATTTGCCGCAAGGAACAGGTAAGTGAAATTCGGCGGCGTTTTGATAATAGGGTCGTGTGTGTGGAGATGGAGGCTTTTTCCATTGCGGTGGTTTGCAAAAACTTCAACCTTCCCTTTGCCGTTATAAGAAGTCTATCCGATGTTCCGGCAAAAGGGGAAGGCAACGAGCACGACTTCAATGCGTTTTTGAGCCACGCTTCCAAAAATGCGGCGAAACTGCTCTATACACTGTACACGAACCGTAAAGCAGAACCATAATTATCACGGTTGCCGGCAAATTGTCAAAGGGATTGTATTTCCATTGAGCGATCTTGTCTAAGTACAGATGCAAAAGTTCTATTGCAACACCGTGCAAGAGGTAGGTATAAAAACTAGCCTTGCCAACCGCCCGCAGCCATCCAACGGAAAGGATGCGAACCACAAGACCCTTGTTGTTCGCCAAAAAGAGCAACAATGCGGAATATAAAAGCGGCTGGCCGGGTATATCTATACATAAAAGAATTATTGTGAGCAGCAAAAGCAAATCGTTTAGCCATGCTTTTTTTGGCAAAGGGATTGCGTTGCTCAAAAATAATTTTCCAAGCAACATTCCCGAAAAGAAATTGATGCCTCTAAAAACGTTGGGCAAATCCCTGAAATAAAGAGTGCAGAAGATGAGAACCAAAAACAACAGCCAAAGAATTACTTTGCCCTGCCAGTTCAAAAATCTTAAAAAAGCCGGAGTTAAGGCATAGCACAGAAAGAAAACCGAAAGCGTCCAGGAGGGTTGGTTCAGATGGTGACCGAGTTTCGGGACAAAAGCCCATAGCAGTGATATGTGCAAGGCAAGGCTTTTTAACGCATAAGCGGTGTTGTCTAAGAGGTTTGTTCTGTAAAGCGTTATTGCAAAGATTATCAAGGTGCAAAATATGTGCAGGGGGTAAAGCCGCCAAAAACGCTCTTTCATAAAGGGTTTCAGTTTTGGGATTCGTTTTGGTTCATTGAACAAGATGGAGTATATAAACCCGCTCAGGAGAAAAAATATGTCTGCGGACAAAATCGGCTTGTCTATTTTCGCATAGGTGAGCAGATGAGACGAAGCAAAATGCAGCAGGACGATATTTATGGATGCAAAAAAGCGTAAGGAATCAAGTGCAGGGAAATAGGATTTGCGAGCTTGCGTACCGGGCATTGGCAGAATATAGCAATTCCTTATATGCGGGTTTGGGTTCAGGGCTAACGGCGTGGCGAAATTGGAATCTTGCTTGCACCTGTGCAAGGTTATCGCCGATTTAATCAGCTAAAATATTCCCCAATTGTCTTAACGCCTTTCTCTATTTGCTCTAGTGTTGCATTTGAAAAGTTTAGCCTCATTGTATTTTTGCCGCTGCCGTCCGGGAAAAAGTGCGTACCGGGCAAATACGCTACGCCAAGTTCAACCACTTCTTTAAAAGCAGCGAGCAAATCGCGACCGTCATCAAAATAACCCCACACATACATACCGCCATGAGGAATTTGATATTTAAAGGATTTTGGAAAATACTTGTCAATGCACTTTACCATCTGGTCACGCTTTTCCTTGTATATCGGAATAATGTTTTTTAAATGTTCGGCCATGTTGTTTTTAAGAAACTCCGCCACTATAAGCTGGCTGATAGATGAGGAGCAAACATCAGTTGACTGCTTGGATATGTTAAACCGCCCGATTATTGCGGGATTTGCAACCGCTACCGCAATGCGCATGGCAGGGGCAATGATTTTGGAAAAACTTGCCAGATAAACCACGTTTTCAATTTTGTCAAAGCACTTGACGGAAGGAACCGATGAGCCTTCAAAACGTATTTCCGAATAAGGGTCGTCTTCCAAAATCATCACTTTGTATTTTGCGGTGATTTCGGCAATTTTCTGACGGTTTTCCGTGCTGTATGTGCCACCTGTGGGATTGCCGAAGGTTGGAACCACGTATAAAAACTTAGGTTTGCACGTTTTGATTTTTTCTTCCAGGTCGGCTAAATCAAGCCCGTCATTATTGGAATTGACTCCTACAGCTTTTCCTTCATAGGTTTGGATAATCTGCAAGGTTGATAAATACGTTGGGTTTTCCACCAGCACCGTGTCGCCTTTGTTTACGAAGGTTTTGCACATGAATTCAATGCCCTGCTGCCCACCGGAGAGGATAATCATATTTTGCGTCTCGGCATTGATGCCTTTGTATTCAGGCAAAAAGCTTTTTAATTGCTCCAGCAGCAAAGCTTTGCCCAGCGTGGATTCGTATTGAAGACATTCTATAACGCCATATTTTGATATGAGATTTTGCAAAATCCCGTCAATTTGTTTTGAAGGCAGGGTGAGCGTAGCGGGCATTCCGCCGGCAAAAGAAATAATATTTCCCTTCTTTAAAATCTCAAATATTTCCCGTATTGCGCTACCGTGAACGCTTTTTAACTTGTCGCTGATTTCGTATTCCATGCAGGGGAATATAGTAAACGCAGTAAATATGACACTTTGTTTGGGTTAGTCCTTGAGGCAACGGATAGAGTACATGAAAAACTTGCTGCTGAAACGCCAAGCGACACCATCGTGGTCGTAGTATATGCCCAAGCGGTAGGCACGTTGACCATTGTACTCATCGGTGTATTCATTGGAACTCCAATAGGTGCCGCCACCGTCATCATTGTTGAAATCCCAGCAGGGTCTTTGGCCATCTTCATCAATGCAAATACCAACCAAGCCTACGCCGCTCGGCAGGGCCGAAAACCCGAAATTGTCTGTGCCGTTGCCAGATGTTCCCCCGTTATCCCTCCAACCGCTCGTTGCTTTCAGCTTTTTTCCCATGCCATCGTCGTCTCCGATATAAGCCGCCATCGTACGCCAATCATTTTCGCTTGGCAAATGCCAGCCAACGGGACATACACCTTTGTGCTTTGTCTGTATTTGGTCCGAGCAAATAGCATAAATACAACTTTGGTCAAGTGCCATAGCTGTTGCCCAATCGTATAACCTACCGTATATTGTGCAATTGGCGGGGTCATCGGCATAACATTTACTGCCTTCCACATTGTAATTCAAGTTTTTGGCGAACCAAGTTTGAGTTCCTATAACTACGGTCGGGTAAGTTTCGCCACCGTAATTTACAGGTTCGCCATAAACAACGTTGCCTCCACCAACGCTTGAAGAAGAACCGTCACCAACGGAAGAGCTGGAATTGCCTCCACTGCTAGACGATGGCAGACCGCCGCCACTTGAAGAAGAACCGCCGCCAACGGAAGAACTGGAATTGCCTCCGCTGCTAGACAAGGGCAGACCGCCGCCACTTGACGAAGAGCCGCCTATGCCAGATGAAGAATCGCCTTCTTCACACCAAGAATCATGCGTCGGATCGCAACCGATTTCGCCGCAATTGGTTAAAGTTAGAATAGCGAGCAGTATGCTTGCCGCAAATAAGAGTTTTTTCATGGTTTCTCCTTTGTTATGGGTTATTTCCTATTTGGGTTGAATTTTATATTCCTTCTAATTTTAATTCATCGCTTTCTTCCAATTTTTCGGCATTTCTCGTCTATCAAAAAACCATCCTTTTTTGATAAACCTAAAATATAGAAAAAAACTGCATTTTTGGCAAGGTTTTGTCCATGCAGTACAGGTTGAACACGGCTGCACGCTAGAGTTTTATACTTTTCCAAAATATGGCAAGCGAAATAAAAGAGCTAAAGGCGGGGCTTTCTATAACTGCTGTTGCTCAAAGGCTTGGGCTAAGTGTTGTGAACAGGCGCTTTCGCTGCTTTTTTCCGGAACGCCATGCACATGGAGACAGAACCCCTTCCGTTAGCATCAATGAAGAAAAAGGTTACTTTCGCTGCTTTGTTTGCAATGATGTTAAAGGCGACGTGATTTCCCTTGTGCAGATTGTGCTTGGAGTATCTTTTACAGAAGCAATAAAATGGCTTAAAGACGATACCCCTTCAATAATCAGAGACTCGCAAAAATACTATCCGAAAAAAAATACGCACCATGCGCAAAAAACAGAAGAGCATCCTAAATTTTTCAAGGAGAAAATGATTTTTGATTTTCTCAGCTTGCTCTCGCCTATACCGCCCAACAGTGCAGCGGGCTGGTGGCTCGCAAAAAGACATATTTACAAACCCACATGGGACAAAGTTCTTTTGCGGCTCATGGATGATTACAACCATGTGAGCAATTCCCTGCTTGCAAAACACTCTTTGGAAGATTTGCAATTAGCCGGCCTGTTCAACAGCCAGGGAAATTTACGCTACGGCAGGCATCCGATTATAATTCCGTATGTTGACGAAATGCACCGCCCTTTCTTTTTTCAGGCAAGAGCCATAGACAAAAACATTAGGCCAAAAGAGTTGAATTTTCAAGGCGCCATTCCTTTCCCATATAACAAAGAAGCCCTGGACGGAAAATTCGGAACGGTTTATCTGTGCGAAGGTGCCATAGACACGTTAACCCTTTTGGGAAATGGTTTTAACGCAGTTGGCATTCCGGGGGTAAATTCCTTTAAGCCCGAATGGGTGAGCCTTTTCAGCAATAAAAAAGTTATTCTGTGCCTTGATAACGATGAAGCTGGTAGAGCAGGTGAAGAACGCATTTCCGCTTTGTTAAAGGAAGCGGGTTTGGAAACACACTCCTTTGGGCTTTTGCCGGAAGGTCAGGATATAAATTCGTGGCTTACCAGCTAACTCACTCACCGACTTTGATTTTCATGCCGGGGTAGATTTTCTTTTCCAAACCCGGATTCCAATCCAAAAGCTGCTTGACAGTCACCTCGTGAGCGCGGGCAATGTCCCACAAGCTATCACCCGGCTTTACTTCGTAACTTGCACCCTTTGCGGAAATGCTCTTGGCTAAATTTTCATTTTTGCTTGCTTCTTTATTTGCATCTTTTTTAGAAGGGTCTTGCAGGTAAAGCTTTTGGCCTATTGCGACTTTGTTGCTTTGCAAATCGTTCCACACCATAAGGCTTTGCGAAGATACTCCAAAGCGCCGGGCAATTGAACTGAGATTATCGCCTCTGCGAACAACGTAGGTCTTTGCATTATTATCCGTTTTTGAAACAATCTTTTCCGCTGTATTGCTCTTTCTCTGTCTTTCCGGCATAGCCGCACCCGCAGGCATGGGAATAATGAGAATTTGTCCGGCTCTCAGTTTTGAATTCTTCAGATTATTCGCCGCTTGAACATCAGAAGGTTTTAAACCGAATTGCCTTGATATGTTGCCGAGGTTATCGCCCTTTTGCACTTTATACTGCTGCCAGCGCACAAGCTGCGTTTTGTCCATTTTGGCATAGGCTGCCAAGAATTTTTCCCTGGTGCCTTGAGGAACTCTTATTGTATAGGATTTGAGATTCGGCGGTGTGCACCAGCGAATTAGCTCCGGATTCAATTCCCGTATGGTATTGGGGCTTACGCCAACTGCGCCGCCCACTTTATCAAGGGGAATGCAGTCTTTAATGGTAGCCGTGTCAAAAGGGAGAGTGTTCTGCTTTTGAACCTCAAACGAGTAATGCTCCGGATTGTGCCCTATAATTGTCGCCGCTATGACTCTTGGAACATAGTGCATAGTTTCACGAGGCAATTTCAAATCCCAATAAGAAACTTTTTTAGAAGGGTTTGCCGCCAAGCCCTCTTTTACAAGCCTTCTGATTCTGCCTTCTCCGCAATTATAAGCTGCCATCGCCAGGTACCAGTCCCCGAATTCATTATATAAATCATTGAGATAACCCAAAGCCGCATCGGTTGAAGCAGCCGGATTGCGGCGCATATCCAGCCAAAAATCCACAGACAAGCCATAGCGTTTGCCTGTTCCGGGTATAAACTGCCACACGCCGGCAGCCTTTGCCCTGCTATAGGCGCTTGTTTTAAAACCGCTCTCTATCAATGCCAAGTAAATCAAATCTTCCGGCATATTGCGCTCACGGAGTTTTGAATAAATCATGCTGTCCAGTGCGGTTTTGCGGGAAAGGGATGTTTCGGTAAAACTTCTGACGTTTACGGTTAAGAAATGAATTTCCTGCATAACTCTATCGTTTATATCAATAGGAAATGAAAACCGAGACAAATCGATTGAATCCAAGTAATTTTCAATGTTCTCCTTTTCTGCGCTGTCCAGCGGGGTTTCTTCAAAGGAGTCAAGGTCTTCGTAATCGTTCAGCACGGAATTCGTCTGTTCCAAATCCGCCATGTTGACGAGCCTGGGGTAGAGGTTCTCCAAGGCCAGTATTATTCGTGTGGGCATAGTGGAAAAATAGAGGGAATCTTCCGGCGAATTAAGAGAATCCAGTTGTTGCTCGGAATAAATCTCGTTTAATGCGAGATCTAAATAGCGCATGGCAGCCACAGGATCTTTTTCAAAAACCAGCATACCGGCTTTGTACTCCTCCCAAGAGGTTTTGCCTTCCGCTCCCACATGCTTTAATGGCTCCGGTGCGGGTTGCGATATTTCTTCTACCTTTTCCGCAGGGGTGGTAGCGGCAATAGCCTCGCCTTTACGTGGGTTTGCCGAACACGCAAATAGCAAAAATGCCAATAGGGAAAGGAACCTAAAGGTTTTAAAAAATCTCACTCTTCTTCCTCTTCTTCATAATCAAGCCCTAGGCGGCGAAAATGCGGCTTATCAAAGTTAAGCTCCTCGTCCAAGGCTTCCTCTTCTTCCATCAAATCATCATCATCCTCGCCAAGCTCGTCAAATTCGTCCAAGTCTTCATCTTGGTCCGACACCGGCAAGAAATTATCACTACTGCCACCTTTAGGGCGGCGACCTAACTGCAAAGGATACTTCATAATACTAACCTCCTGAAATATAGTAAATTATGCTTGCACAATATATATTTTTTTTTCCATAAGTGTTATAAAAAAAGTAAATTTGTATTTTTTTGTGATAATTTCGGTAAATATGCGCTATAAATTTGTTTGTGAATATAATGGTTCAGCTTTTTCCGGGTGGCAGGAACAGTTGAAAAACGGTATTATTCGCGAAAAAACCGTGCAAAGCGAGCTGGAAAGGGCTTTTTTCATAGCTTTGAGGCAAAAAATCAGCATTGTTGGCTCCGGCAGAACAGATGCCGGGGTTCATGCACGGGGGCAAGCCGCCCATTTTGACCTAGAAGGCGAGGCTAAGCCCGACTGCTCCGTTCTGGAAAAATCCGTAAACGCCCTAAGCGACGAAAATGTCTGCATAAGGCATTTGGAACCCTGCCCAAGCGACTTTCACGCCCGTTACAGCGCAAAAGAGAGATATTACCAATACACACTCTGCACGGAACCCATAGTTTTAGGGAAAGAATTGGTTTGGCAGTGCGGGTACAAACTGAACGGCGAGTTTATGGAAAAAGAAGCAAAGAGTTTTTTGGGCCAACACGACTTCAGCGCATTTTCCATTCCCAGGAACGACGGCAAAAGCACGGTTTGCGCCATAACGGAGTTCCGTTTGGAATTTATAGGAGCAGCTTTGCAACGTTGGCACATACGGGGCAACCGTTTTTTGCACAAGCAGGTTCGTGCGATGGTAGGTTTGCTTTTCGATGTGGGCAGGGGGCGTTTTGAGCCTGGGGTGGCAGCTCAAATTTTCAGGGGCGAATTCAAAGGTGAAAGGACATGGGCACCGCCGCAGGGTTTGGTGCTGGAGGGGGTGGGGTATTAAGTTAGCGTTACATAATATTATTTTCTATTATTTTGTCAATTTTATCGCGTTCTTTTGCGATTTCTTTTTTTATAGTTGCCTGTTCGTCTAAATCAACTTTGATTTCTTTTACTATTTGCTGCTGCTTGTCTAACGAAATATCAAACAATGGAAATTCCTGTATCTGGCTTGGAAATATGTTAGTATTGTTGCCAAGCCCTTTTTTATTAATTTCTACTAAATATTGAAAATATGTGCTTCTGAAATAATAATATGCAAACAAATGGTTGTAATTTTTCAATCGTATTCTCATTGTAAAGTCTGCAAAAACTCCATCAATATTTTCATCATCAATCAACGCTACCTTTCCTATTGTGCCTTCACCCGACCTCGCTAAAAGTATGTCGTTTATTGCAACTGTTTTATTTTTATTTGCATTAGCAAAAGTTGAAGATACCGTTCTTGCTTCTTCGATTTCAAATTTCCAATTTTTAATATTTGACATAGCAATATAAAAGACATCTCCGTTTTCATCATATTCGCTTGGCGATATTCCTTTGCCAAGCACAATAGGCTCGCTCAAAAAATCCTTTACTTTTTTGCTTGTTTTTGAATTGAGTTGTTCCAATGCAAATTTTCCCGCTTCTCTATGGAACTTTACGCTTTGCCTCAAATCAATGTTACTCGCAAAATCCGCAAAATCCAAATTAAAAATTTTATGTGCTTTCAGTTCTTCAAATTTAGCAATATCAAATCTAAATTCCCTTGCAAAAATCTTATTGATAATTGTTTGCGCAGGTTGCATTTTAGCTTTTAGCTCTTTGATTTTTTTCTCTATCGGCTCAATTTGAGATACAATTTGATTTTGCTTTTCTTTTGCTGGAATGCGAACAGGCATTTCTTTAATGTAATACTTCGACAAATTTTTAAGTGTTTTGCCAGTTTCTACACTTCTGAAATACTGTTTAATCAGTTTAGAATTTATGTAGTAATTCAGAAAAACAGGATTTACAAATTTTCCGTTCACTCTGAAACGAGCCAGATAATGCGATAAAGTGAAATTTCTATTATCGTCTCCCGAATACAAAAAAGAATAGCCACAATTTGAAGAAATGGCAATTATCAAATCGCCTTTTTCAATTCTGTATTTTTTTAATTCTTCGGCTTTCTCATCGCTAATGTAGATAAGAGAACTTTTATCAAATTCTCCTTCAACAATGTTTCTCACAACAATGTGTGCATTGCCGCTTTCTTCTTCATAATCGTCGGGAGTAATTGGCTTTCCCGTTTCTAAGAAAGTCAGATATTTTTTGAGCTTAATAGAATTATCAATGGACAATTTTTTCTTGATTTCAAAATAATCAAAATCAAAACGCAAAAAGAAGTCTTTTCCCAATTCAGCAAATTCTATTTCAAACGTTTTTAATCCCATATAACTTCTCTCAAATAATCCAATGCGGTTTCTTTTATTCCATCATCAACCAAAACTGCGCCTTTATCGTCTATGCGGAAAAGTTCGTTTGGCATTGGTTTTTCGCCTCGTTTGGTGCGTTTGTAGCCAATATTTTCCACTTCTGCCATAAATACTTTATAATTCAATTCTTTGGCAACTTCGCCGAAAACCCACCAAGTATTTACAAAGCCGAAAACATCTTTCGTATCGCTGTCGTATTTGCAAAGTCCTTTCAGTTCATCCTGGTATTTTTCTGTTAATTCTTTTGCTGCTAATTCTTTATCGTTTGGCTCAATATAATTTTTGAGCATTTTTTCCAAAATTTCCTTTTCTTCTTTCCCGTTCAAGTTTTTTATTGACGGCAATTTATTTCTATCCTTACCTTCAAAATAAACCGCAAGCAAATTTTCACAACGGGTTTTCAATAAATTCCATTCGTTTCTGTATTTTGTCCAAAGTTCGTTCCATCTTTCAATTTCTTTTTGAGTTTTCTTTTGTGCAAGCAGCAAACTTGTTTTGGTGCTTGTAAACGGTTCAAAAGTCACTTGAGGCAATGAAATAACGGCTTTCACTTTGAAATATTTGTAAATAAACAAACGGATATATTTATTTTCGGTGGTATCGAAAACGCTTTCCGGCAACACTACGCCAAGCCTTCCGTTTTCTCGCAAGAGCTGATAATAGCGTTCAATGAACAGATTTTCGGAATTCTTTTTATCGCCAAAAACAAAAATATCTCTTACTTTTCGTTTTGTGTCATCTTCTAAATCAACGCTGAAAGGCGGATTGGTTATAATGACATCAAATTCCTTGTTCACTTCTTTGCCTAAATAAGCAGTATCTTTTACAGATTTGTTCAATGCGTTTGGCCCAGTATCTATTACATATTCGGAGAATGGAAGAAGTCCGTCTCCATTTGGCGAGCCTACAAAGATATTCGTAGAGCCGTCTCCGTGTAAAATCATATTTACTTTAATTGCAGTCCCTAAATTGAAATTGTGGTCGCAGCCGTAAATAAAGGTCGCAGCCCAATTATTCTCTCTGTTGTCCGGCATAAACCATTTTTGCAATTTGTCTTCAACATATTTTGTGTTATCAAGTTTATTCCTAAATCTGCGTTTTAAATTCTCTGTTATAAACTTCATATATTCAATAAGAAATGTTCCGCTGCCGGCACTTGGATCAATGCAATAAGGAAGCCTTAAATCATTGTTCACTTTGTCAATGGAAAATTTGTCAAGTTGCAAACCCCAGAGCAAAAATCTTACGATATTTATATTGGTAAAAAATTGCCCTTTGCTCTGTTTAAAGCCTTCGCGGATAATTCCTTCAAAGAAATCACCTAAAATATCTTTGCTTGTAAAGCTGTTTTTCCCATCGATAAGACTAAACTGTTCCAATTCCGAAACGGCATATTTCAGTTTTGATAAAGAAAATCTCTTTTCGTCTATTATGTATGACTTTTCAAGTTGTTTTTCATCTATAACATTCAATAGATGTTTTAACGCCCTGCGGTAAAGTCCGTTTATCCGTTCAAAAAGCTGTTCGTTAGTTTCAAAATTTTCACCGTCTTTAAAAGAGAAAATTTGAAAGTCGTATTTTTCGCCATTCTTTTTTTCATTTTCATCTTGAATTTTTGCAAGAATGATATTTACCAAAGAGGAAAAAATATCGTTATCATCGGTTCCGCCGCCACCCCAAAGAACATTATGCAAATTAGTCCTTTTGCTGTCGAGTTGTGAATGGGTAAAATTTGCATTTAGGTCTTTTTTGCTTCCTTTTATATACGGTTCTTTTTGTGCCTTCCCGTAGCGTTCAGGTAATTGGTCGGCAAAATCCCTGACATTTTTCCAAGAATCATACGAAGTAAACTTTTCGTAATCAATTAAAATAGCTTTGTCTTTGATTTCGCTTCCAATTATTTCAATTGTGTAAAGAACAAGATATTTAACATTAAAGCCCCGTCCTTTTTCCTGTGCAGCCAAATTGAAAAGTTGCGCTTCAATTACTTTGTCTTTATCTTTTTCATAATCTTGAGGGCTTTTCAGTTCGATATATAAGAAAGCATTGCCGTTGCCGTCTCTAACAATAATGTCAATGCGAGGTTTACTAACTTTTGACGTGCCTATTTTGTCATATTGTTTTTCAATTTCAATATCTTCAGGTCTGTAGCCTAATTCATTGACAAGTTTCGCAAGAATGTACGCTCTTACAATTTCTTCATCGCCCCTGAATTTATCAATTTTCCAACCTGTAATTTTGTCGGAATACTTTACTTTCTTATTTTCAAAGTCGTATATTTCAACAACTTTGATTTTTTGCTTATCCAAATACTCTTTTATCATAAGGATATGGAAACCTCCACCCTAAGCTCGGCTAATCTGCCAAACCTTATTTTATTGCTGAAAACCCACATAACTCTTAATCGCATCCCTAAGCGATGTGAAAACCTTTACCAGTTCCTCTTCGTCTTCTTCCAAAATCGTGACCCTAAAACCCAAAAGCTCCGAGCAGAAACTGCTCATGGGAACAACACAGATTCCCGTTGCGCCCAACAGGTAATAAACAAAGCGGTAATCGGGGTTAACGCCTTGGCACCACTCCTCAATCTTTGCCTTTATCTTTGGGTTTTCAATGGGCAGAGTTTGCTTGTTGTTCAAAACCCCGTCCCTGAAAATTATGGAATTGTAAAAGGCTCCGTAAGTCGGGTTGAACATCAACTCTGGAACCTCACCCAGAATTTTGTTTATCAAAGCGCTTCGCCTGCCTATTTGCTCGTTTAGGTTTGCACGGTGCGTTTCGTAGCGGCCATCTCCCAAAATCACCGGCAAAGCGAATTGCGGGAGCGTTGTGGAGCAAACCTCTATCATTTTCGCATTATCCAATGCGCTGCAAAAGGCGGCAAATTCGGGGTCTTTATCCTTGTTGTAAAATTCCATCCAGCCGCAACGGGAACCCGGCCACGGCACCTCCTTTGAAAGCCCCTTCATAGCGATGCCCGGCACATCTTCTATGTATTCGGCAAGAGCATAAGATTTTGCGCCGTTATACACAATCTTATTGTAAATTTCATCTGATATAACGAATAGCCTGTATTTTTTCGCTATCTCAATTATCTTTTTCAAACTTTCCAGCGGATATACCATGCCTGTGGGGTTGTCCGGGTTAATTATTAAAAT
>JAISSJ010000182.1 GCA_031273195.1 Candidatus Fibrimonas sp. | reverse complement strand
GAGGCCGGTTCCGTATTTGCGGATATTTGCAGAAAATACAGGAATATTTACAAGGAACTCAAAATAAATTACAGGGCAGAAGAAGCTCCCGGCATTGAAAAGATGAGCAAGCAGATTTTGGAAAATTCCATAGAGAATTTTGACAACGAAAATGTCCGTTATTTTGAAAATGCCCAACTGGAAAGCAAATTTCCCGACTGGTATGAAAATCTATTCAAAGCGGAAAGCTACGAAGAAGCGTTGAAGTTTTTAAAAACATTCCAAATTTTATGTGCGACAAAAGTCGGCAAGAACGGAACCCAGCATATCAACAGGGAACTGTGCAACTTGGCGAAAAAAGAAAAATGGACTCCGATAATAATCACGGAAAACAATTACCAGCAGAATCTTTTTAACGGAGATGTCGGGGTAAAAGACAAGGAACGTGCATATTTTTATGTCGGCGAAAATGAGATAAGAACTTTTCCGCTTTTAACTCTCCCGGCGTATGAACCTGCCTTTGCGATAACAATCCACAAATCCCAAGGCTCCGAATATGAGCGTGTTGCGGTAGTGTATCCGAACAGGGAAAGGGAAAATGAAGACGAGCAAATCTTCTTAACCAAAGAACTGCTATACACAGCCATAACCCGTGCTAAAAAGGAATGTTTTATCTTTGGCAATAAGGAAGTGCTTGCAAATTCCTGCAAGAGGGAAATTTTCAGGGCGTCGGGGATAAAATAGATTTATGTGCAAATTGGCCGACTATGACTTCAGCTTTCCTCCTTCGCTCATTGCACAAAAAACCGCTGGCAAAGGGAAAACAAAAATTCTGCATTGCCCTAAAAACGGCGGCACCCTGCGAATTTTGGAGGCCGGGCAAATAATAGACTTATTCAATCCCGGAGACTGCATAGTTGTAAACAATACCCAAGTGATTCCGGCACGGCTTTTCGGAAAA
Organism: Candidatus Fibrimonas sp.; assembly: GCA_031273195.1. Classification (GTDB taxonomy): domain Bacteria; phylum Fibrobacterota; class Fibrobacteria; order Fibrobacterales; family Fibrobacteraceae; genus Fibrimonas. The sequence goes on along the minus strand of JAISSJ010000182.1, from coordinate 2,095 downwards.
ACAAGGCATGGCGGCAAAGCGGAAATTCTTTTGCTCAAACAACTTGAACCCGCCGCAGACAACTCCGCAAGGTGGGAAGCGTGGGTAAAACCGGGCAAGGCATTTGAAAACGGAAAAGAAATTTCTATCTCAAACGCAAAATGCAAAAGCGAGGGGTTTGCAAATCCGGGAGATTCCAAAACCCGCATAATAAACTTCTCCGTTTCAAGTGCGGAGTTCAATTTCTTTTTGGCGGAAAACGGGCATATCCCACTGCCGCCTTATATAAACAGAACCGACAATGCAAGCGACAAAAGCGATTACCAAACGATTTTCGCAAAACACGCAGGTGCTGTAGCCGCACCCACAGCGAGCTTGCATTTTAGCGAGAGCATGGTAAATGAGTTGAAAAGCAAAGGGGTATATTTTGCGGAAACAACTTTGCATGTAGGCCCCGGCACATTTGAGAACATAAAGGAAAGCGAAGATTTTAGCAAACACAAAATGCACTGCGAAGAATACGAGATTGCACAGCCCGCTGCGAACACCATAAATGAATGCAAAAAAAACGGTGGCAGAATAGTTTGCATAGGCACAACGAGCGTAAGGGTTTTGGAAACCGTTGCAAACGAACAAGGTCTTGTAAAAGCGGCCAAGGGCATGACGGATATTTTTATCTACCCCGGAGCGAAATTCAGGGCAACGGATGCCTTGCTCACAAATTTTCACTGGCCAAAATCATCCTTAATTTTATTGGTATCCGCATTTTACGGCAAAGAAAATACATTAAACGCCTACAAATTCGCAGTAGAAAACTCAATGAAACTTTTCAGTTACGGAGACGGAATGCTGATAATCTAATGCGTCTGGCGCGATTCGAACGCGCGACCTTCGGCTTCGGAGGCCAACACTCTATCCAGCTGAGCTACAGACGCAAGTCTTGTGAAATATAGTAAACTATTTGCTTGCTATTCCACGTCGCTAAGGGCTTCAATTTGAGCATCAACCCACTCGGAATCCATTTTGCGAAGCCTGTCTTTTTTCAGGTTCTCGCTCAAAATCCATCGGACTTCGGAACTAGGAGAACGCATCCATGCCTCAAAAAACTCCTTTCCCTTTTCCGGGTTTGCAGCAACGGCTACGCTTATGCAATAGCCCATTGATTTTTTAAATACCTTGTATTCATCGCTTTTCACATTTTTTTCCATCTCTATAAATTCCATATACTCATTCAAAACGCCGAGAATTTTCTCCGCCTTCTCTCCCGTTTTAATAAGGGCAGGTTCGCACAAGGTTGCCGCAATGCACCGTTTCTCCAGCAGGTTCGCATTTTCCCACGAGTCAAAAACCGAATAGAGCGAATCCAAATCCTTCAGGCCCAAGTTCTGCAAACCCAGAACCGCAGACTCCCTTATCCGCCAGTTATCGCTATTCGCAGCCTTTTTGAAAATCTCCGGGTTTGCGGAAGCGGCTACTCCGCACGAGGCGACGAATGTTGCAGGTGAATTCGGGTCTGGTTTTTTATCCAGCACACTCAAGCACAAAGCGGTTTGTTCCGCCGTAGCTTCTATTATGAATTGCCTCAGCAAGTTCAAATTGGCGGCAGGGCCAGGCAACTTAGATTCTTTTTCCAGAAAAGGGAGCAAATCTGCTCCTTGCGGGAAAATGGACATAAATCCTCTGTCGGTGTTGTTCTAGGGGTAATATAGAAAATATTCTATATTTACATCGCAACAGCTTAAAAGGAGAAATTTGTGTCGAAAGATTACGGAATTAAGAGTATTTCAAATACACTTTACACCAACGATAACCTGTTTATATTAAATGGGCTGAATAGCAATTTAGTTGATCTGATATACTTAGACCCGCCTTTTAACTCAAAGCGGCTTTACTCTGCACCAATAGGCAGCAAGGCGGCTGGCGCAAGTTTCAAGGATATGTGGACTTGGCAAGACGTTAATGAGGCGTACCTCGAAACATTGGCAGGAAAATATCCTGCATTGACAACACTTATCGCTTCTATAGGCGTGACTCACAGCAAAGCGATGATGGCTTACTTAACCTATATGGCTCAACGCATTATAGAAATGCACCGAGTTTTAAAAAACACAGGCAG
>JAISSJ010000068.1 GCA_031273195.1 Candidatus Fibrimonas sp. | reverse complement strand
CTTGAGACGGATGCAAAGGATGCAACGCAGGACTGCTGGGAGCCGCACGATTCATACTATCTTGGCTCCGACATTTTCTACACCTACATTGTGCAGAACGGATGGTGGGAGCTTCGCACGAAGCAGAAAACGCCGGAGGGATATTTTGCCGTAGCGAAGGAACTGCAAGAAAAACTGCTGAACGGAAAATTCCCGGCTGCCATAAACGAGCAGTTCATGCAGATGCTGGAGCATTACGGGCAGTCCCCCATCATAGTCCGCTCAAGCTCATTGCAGGAGGACAATTTCGGCAATGCCTTCGCCGGCAAATACGAAAGCGTTTTCTGTGCCAACCAGGGCACGCCGGAAGAACGCTGCAAGGCTTTTGAGCAGGCGGTTCGCACGGTCTATGCAAGCACCATGAACGATGACGCTCTCGCCTACCGCCAAAGCCGCAAACTCACCGGGCAGGACGAGCAGATGGCGATACTTGTCCAGCGGGTTTCCGGCGACCATCACGGCGACTTGTTCTTCCCGCACATAGCAGGCGTTGGAAATTCATCTAACCTCTATGTATGGGACAAGGAAATGCAGCCGGGTGCCGGAATGTTGCGGCTTGTCTTTGGTCTCGGCACAAGGGCGGTTGACCGAGTATCCGGCGATTACGCAAGAATAATTCCCCTTGACAATCCGGCTAAAAGGCCTCCTGTGAATTACGGCGATGAGAAAAAGTTTTCGCAGCACAAAGCCGATGTTCTCAATTTGCGTGAAAACAAATTGGCAGAAGAGGCTCTGGAAAATTTATGGGACAGCGACTTAAAAACGGACAAAAGCATTTTTTTCAGCACGGACACGGCCACGCTCAACCGAATGCGTGAACTCGGATACAAATACAATTCCGTGCCACAAATTCTGGACTTCAAAAAACTGCTCTCCGAAACGAAATTCCCCGATTTTGTACACACGGTCTTAAACGCTCTGAAAACCGCCTACAATTATCCCGTTGATATAGAATTCACCGCAAATTTCAATCCAAACGGCGATTTCATGTTCAGCCTACTCCAATGCCGCCCCTTGCAAACCAGAGGTCTTGGCAGGGTCATAGAAATTCCGCAACCGAAAGAGGAAGATGTGTTTTTTTCCTCAACGGGAAATTTCATGGGAGGCAATGTGAGGTTGCCGCTGGGTTATGTGGTTTTCATAAAGGCAAAGGAATATCTGGAACTTTCGGAGCAGGACAAATACCAAGTTGCCCGTTTGGTGGGTGCGATAAACAAAAAACTCAAAGGCGAGAATGTTTTGCTTGCGGGTCCGGGCAGGTGGGGCACAACCACGCCGTCTTTGGGCGTTCCGGTTCATTTCAGCGAGTTGAGCAATATGTCTGCCATCTGCGAGGTGTCTTATACGCAGGCGGGCGTTATGCCGGAATTGTCTTTTGGCAGCCACTTTTTTCAGGATATTGTGGAATCAAATATATTTTATGCAGCTATTTTTGATGGGGAGGCGGGCGTGTTGTTTTACCCTGAGCATATTTTGTCGCAGGAGAATTTGCTGGGAAGGATTTTGGAGGGGGAAAATAGGATGGAAGCGGTGATACACATTGCGAAGACGGATGGGCTGATTTTACATTCGGATATCACCAATCAGAGGCTGGTGATTTATTGGGATTCTAATACCAAAGCATTGAGTTAATCATTATTTACTACTTTGCTGGTTTATGGTTTAGGAGGTTTAAATGAAATTGATACATACCATTTCTTTTCGCATACAAGCCTTCAAGTTTTCTACCTTACCCCACACCATGACCACCAACCACACACCAAAATACCCAGCACCGCAGGCGGTGCAGGTTTTGGTGACGAAAATAAGTCTGACTTGTTTTACATTCGTTGCGTGAAGGATTGACCAAGAACAAATTAAGGAAAGTTGCATAGACGGATTTATCCGTCTATGCGGCTAAAAATACATATTAACTTTCTCCAGCAAAGCCAATCCTTCCATCTTTGAAAAAGCAAACCATTTCTTGCACAAATCCTTTAGACTTGCTCCCAAATGATAAACTTCCTTGCCGTCTATGATTAAAAACCTGTCGTGGCTTTTCTTGATTTTTATATATTAACTTATAAGTGAAATCTTGTTTAGAGGTAATTATGGAAGCAGTGATACAAAAATGGGGTAATGACTTTGGAGTTAAAATACCGAGCGGAATGGCTCAAAAAATGTCCTTGAAAACCGGATACAGAGTGTTTATCGTTCCTTTGGAGCAAAAACCTAAATACGAATTGAAGTCTTTGCTGTCCAATATCAATAAAAACAATATCCACAACGAAATTTCCTTTGGAAAATCAAAAGGCAAAGAACAATGGTAGCTAAAATTATGTTCCAAATAAAGGCGATATTGTTTGGTTGGAATTTGACCCGCAGTTAGGCCACGAACAAAAAGGCAAACGCCCTGCTTTGGTTTTGTCTCCGCTTGCCTATAATGAAAAAGTTGGATTGGCTTTATTTTGCCCGATTACAAGCCATGAAAAAGGTTATCCGTTTGAAGTTAAAATTAGCGGAAAAACGATAAGCGGCGTTGTGCTCTCTGACCAAATAAAAACTTTAATTTAAAAGGTGCTTATG
>JAISSJ010000065.1 GCA_031273195.1 Candidatus Fibrimonas sp. | reverse complement strand
TCAATAAACCTATTGGCATTGCCGAATATAAATTGCATTTGCCAATGAAGCAGATAAAAGAATTGATAAGCGAAGAGATTAACAAGAAGTAGTTCCCAACCCCTCAACCTCCGCCTCCGCCAACCCGGTAACCTCGCAAATCACGGCTGTGTTAAAGCCCTTTTATCCATGCCCTCCTCATACCTGACCTCAAGGGCTTCCTTAAAGCGAATATGGTGATTTGGGCACTTTTATAATGAATTATTTCGCAAAATAATGCACTTGTTCTAGATTTTCGAAATGTTTATCCTGCGTGTAAATTTCAGCTTCATAAATTTTAGCTGTTGCGTAAATTATGCTGTCTGCTAAGGGAAGCTTGTATTGCTTGCTGATGTCCGAAGCCAAAATAGCAATTTCTGAATCCATATCTATAATTTTGCCAATACTCATAATATCAACCGCTAAATCAGCCTTTTCAATATCATTGCCATTCACAAACTTCTTCCTTACCTCATATAAACAAATAGCTGGAACACAAAGCTCATTTTTTCTCCTAATAGCGTTTATAATTGATGTATCCAATTCGGTTCCCGCAAAAAATTCTATCCATAGAGAGCTATCAATTATATTCATATCCTGTCTTCTTCCTCTCGCTCAAAATGCGTGTTTATTCCTTTGAAAATGCCATAAGCATTTTCTATTGATATTCTGGTTACCGGTTTCTCTAAATTTTTTCTTCTCTTCAAAAAAATTGTAAAATCCAACACCTCTGCTACGGATTCTTCCGGCAAAGTTTCTATTTCCTTAATTAACATTGCAGCAGCAGTCATTTTTACCTCAAGAATTAAAATATAGAAAACGCTTCAACCCCTCAACCTCCGCCTCCGCCAACCCGGTAACCTCGCAAATCACGGCAGTATTAAAGCCCTTAGACTTCATATTACGTGCCGTCTGCAAAGTTTTCTACATTTAATCCATCCTTTCAGGGCAATCTTGTGAAATTCAAGGACAGTCCCGCTACCGTGACGGCAATGCCGAAGTCGGAAAACCTGACGGGTGCAGAACTCCATAAGGCGTTTTGCAACAATGTTCCGAGGTAGAACTATGACCCAAAGAACCGCATTACTCGCGATATCACTTGCCTTCTTAGCTTGCTCAGACGGCTCCGGCAACAATAATAATAATGAAGAAGTTAAAGGAAATTCCCTGTTGCTGAACTTCACAAGCGTCTATCCCGAAACGGGCGAGCTTCGCTGGATGAATCCCGACTCCACAGCCCTTTCCTTTGGCGCACTCTCTTTTGACCATGATTCCAAGGTCTTTGCAAGCGGTGCGAATATTTTCGTTCTGGAAAGCGGACTCAGCAATATTAGCTGCATACCGGCGGAAAAAATAGGGGGCGTAATCTCCCAAGACACCTTGGAAAAAGGTACATATCCTTATGAGGTTGCGGTTGCCGGCAATACCGGGTACATAACCTTTAACGCCGCAATTACGGATTATATACAAACCTTTAACATAAACACCTGTGCCATTGGCGAAAAAATAAATTTGCCTATACCCCAGGCAAATGCGGCTTCCGTTAAGGCAAGCGGCGATACCTTGCTCGTTCTTTCGCAAAGACTGGATGGTTACACCGCAACAAAACCTGGCCTTTTAATTCGCATAAATACCGGCACAAAAGCCCTTATAGATACAATTACGCTAAAATTCTACAATCCCCATTCCGCCGTTTTGAGCGATGGAAAACTCTATGTTTCTTCACAGGGAGCCTACAATGCCGATTATTCCGTTAATACGGAAGTGAGCGGAGTTGAGGCGGTTGATTTAAGCACGGGAACCTCGGAAATTATCGCAACGGGAGTTCAACTCGGCGGCGGAAGCAACGGGCTTGCTTTAGATAAAACAAATCAAATTCTGTATGTGAGTGTTTTTATGGAATTTGGCGACCAGCCGGTTAAACCGGTGAATTTAGCCTCTAAAACAGTTGGGGCGGCTCTGCCCAATATAACGGATTCCTTTGGCGGCTTGGTCTTTGACGACGTGTCGGGAAAACTCTTTGTTGGAGACAGAGATTTTAGCAACCCCGGTGTGAAAATCTATAACCCCGCGACCAGAGCAACCACACCCGTGAGCGGCGGAGACCCATTGCTGCCGCCTTCTTCGCTTGCCATCGCCAGGTGGTGAATTTCTAAATTCCCCTGATGAAAACAGGCATAGCATATTTCGGAGTGCGAAACCCCGAATGGGTTCGCAAGGATATGCAGGCAATCAGGGAAGCGGGCTTTAATTACGTGCTGCACACATTCTCGGAAGAGGACTTGCAATACTACCCGCAAACCATGAAAGAGATAATATCCATCTCAAAAAAAGAAGGCTTGAATGTTTACGCAAACCCTTGGGGTGTAGGTCGGGTTTTTGGAGGCGAAGCCTATTCCGAGCTTGCAGCCAAAGCTCCGCAAATGGCACAGGCTGGCATGAACGGCAGAAAGCTGGTAGCCGCGTGCCCAAACAACCCCGCCTTCCGCAGCTATATGAGAAAATGGATAGAGGCGGTTTGCAAGTGCGATATTGAAACGGTGTTCTGGGATGAACCGCATTTTTATTTTGAAAAGAACAATCCCGAATTGCAGACCTGCTATTGCAGGGTCTGTTCAAAACTGTACAAAGAGCAAACCGGCGAAAAAATCCCGAAAATCCCAAGCGGTGAATTTAAAGCTTTCAGGCAGCGGAGCCTGGTTTCGTTCCTGTCTTTTTTAACGCAGGAGGTTCATAAGCTTGGCAAAAGAAATTCCGTTTGCCTGCTGCCGCCCTGGTTCCCTGCCGGTTTGGAGAACTGGGAAGAGGTGGCAAAACTGCCCTTTGTGAATGAAATAGGGAGCGACCCTTACTGGGAAAAGGGCGATTCCATTGAAAAAGTCCAAAAATCATACGGGGAAGTAAGCGAGAAAATTGCAAATTTGGCAAAAATACACAATAAAGAAGCCCAAATGTGGATAAAAAACTACCATATTGAGGCCGGAACCGAGCATTTTGCAGAAAAAGCAACGGAAATTGCAACAAATTCAGGCATAAGGAATATTTTCGCATGGTCTTACCTGGGTTCCAAATATATGGACTGTCTGCGCTCCGATAACCCCGAACTGGTCTGGAAAACTCAGATAAAAGCACTTAGTTTGGCAAAAGCTTATGAGCTGGACCCTTGACATCTCTTTAAAATTTTTCTATATTCGCTCTCTATAAGCATAACGGAGGTTTTTGTGGAAACAGATAACGACATCCTTGCCGAGTATGTTGAGGAGTCTCGAGAACATCTTACTCACGTAGAACAGATTTTCGAGAGCATCCAAAAAACAGGCGAAGTTGAACCCGGCTCTATAAACGATTTGTTTCGTGCCATACATACTATAAAAGGTTCGGCGGGCTTTTTAGGTATGACGAGTATCGGCATGTTAACTCATGCTATGGAAAGCCTTTTAGATTCCCTGCGGGAAGGCAGGCTTTCCATGACCCCGGCTATCTCGGACATCCTCATGGAAGGCACGGATATGCTGGGTGATATGTTTGACGATGTCAATAAAAGCAACAGTATGGATGTAAGCGGACTCGTGGCCACATTAAAGGAATTGAACAGCACGGTAGATGCCCCGGCACAAGTTGCCCCTGCACCTCAAGCTACCCCTGAGCCTGCGCCACAAGCTGCCCCGGCCCCACAAGTTGCCCCCGCACCGCAAGTTGCCGCTGCGGAACCGGAACGCTCCGTTGCAGATGTACTCAATCAGTTCCCGGAATTGGCTCAATTCGCTTCCCCGGAACAGATAGCACAAGTAAAGGCAAAACCTCAGGCGCCGGCACCGGCACCGGCACCAAAGCCGGCAGCCGTAGCTGCAAGCCCTAAAGCCCCCTCTAAAGCCCCGTCACCCGAACTTCCCACTTCGTCGCAAGACAAGCACGAAGAATTCCTGCGCATAAAGGTGGATCTCCTTGACCGCCTTATGATGCTCGCCGGTGAGCTTGTTCTTGTTCGCAACCAGCAACTGATGCACGTGGACCAAGCGGATTCCACGTTCCGCAGCATAACCCAGAGCCTTGACTCTGTGACCACTGAACTCCAGGAAACAATAATGCGCACCCGAATGCAGCCCATTGGCACCGTGTTCTCCCGCTTTTCCAGAATGGTGCGCGACCTCTCCCGCAAGCTCAGCAAAAAAATTGAACTTGTAACCGAAGGTGATGAGGTTGAATTGGATAAAAACATTTTGGAAGCCATTGGCGACCCCTTAACCCATTTGATTCGCAACGCTTGCGACCACGGCATTGAAACACCCGAAGAAAGGCTTGCAGCCGGCAAAAGCGATACCGGCAAGGTAGTTCTCTCGGCATATCACGAAAGCGGCCAAATACATGTGGATATCAAAGACGACGGAAAGGGCATGAACCGCGACGTTATTCACCGCAAAATTCTGGAGAAAAAGCTCAAAACGGAAGATGAGCTTTCAAGAATGAGCGATCAGGATATAATCAACTTGGTGTGCTTGCCGGGTTTTTCAACGGCTGAAAAGGTCACCGATGTTTCCGGGCGCGGCGTGGGAATGGACGTTGTGAAAACGGGCGTTGAAAAGTTTGGCGGCTCGGTTTCCCTTTCATCTATTGAAGGCGAAGGTTCCACAATAAAACTGCGCTTGCCTTTGACCCTTGCAATTATACCTTCTCTAATTGTTCAAAGCGGCGAAGAGCGCTTTGCAATTCCACAGGTGAACCTGGAAGAGCTTGTTTGCCTTTACGACAAAGACGCCTTTACCAGAGTTGAATGCGCCGGCGCAAGAGAAGTGTTCCGCTTGCGCGACACCCTGCTTCCGATGGTTCGTTTGCGCGAGGCGCTTGCCCGCGAAAGAATGTTTGACGAAGAAGCCCTTTCCGAGGTTACGGATCAGAATTCCGAAGCTCGAAAAGAGATGGGCGAAAAATACAAGGAAGCGGAAGAGAGCGGGCATTCAATTCATTACTCTTTGAATTTCGCCGTTTTGCGTTCGGGAAATCTGCGCTTTGGCCTTATTATAGACCGCATTCACGGCAGCGAAGAAATTGTGGTTAAGCCTATGCACAGAGCCGTAAAAGGCATTCCGCTTTACTCGGGAGCAACGGTGCTGGGAGATGGCAAAGTTGCCATGATTCTGGATGCCACGGGCCTTGCAAGGCACTATAATGTACGTGACGTAGGCGGCGGCAGCAAAGACAGCAAAAAGCAAAAAGCCACAGCCGAAGACGGTACCGAACTCCGTTCCCTGCTCCTGTTCTCCAACGGTGGCAGCGAGCAGTTTGGCGTTTCCATGCAAGATGTAAAGCGCGTAGAGGCTATAGAAACCTCTGCCATAGAGCGGGTAGGTTCCCAAGAATATATCACTCTGGATGGCGTTTCCACCCGTGTTGTGCGTTTGGAAGACGGTTTGCGTGTTCAAAGCAGCAGCCAGCCGGAAAACATGTTCTTCTTAATTCCGCAAAATGCCCGCAAGCCTTACGGTTTGCTGGTAGAAAAGCTAATAGACAGCGGGCATTACGAGGTTAAGCTCAACAAAGAGAGCTATCAGGCAGAGGGTGTGGAAGGCACAGCCCTAATCAAAAAAAGAATGACTGTTCTTGTCAATTTGGAGCAACTGATGCACCTTGTTGACGGAATGTGGTACGGAGGTAATACATGAGCAACGTAGAAGATACAGAGGCCCTGCAAAATTCAACCATGCAGATGTGCACATTTCGCATGGCAAATCGCCTGTTCGGCGTTAATATCCTTGATGTAAAGGAGGTTAATGAGAACACAAACGTAACACCTATTTACCACGCGCCTGCGGATATTTGCGGTTATATAAATATTCGCGGTCAAATTCACCTTGTGGTTAATTTGCGCGAGACCTTCGGTTTTGACCAAAGGCATAAAACCGAAGCCGTATCGGGCAAGGTAGTGGTGTTTAAACCCAGTGTTGACGAACCTTTTGGCATTATGGTGGACGAGGTTTGCGATGTGGTTTCCGTTGAGCAAAGCCGTATTGTTGACAGGCGTGCCGGCGAATCCAACACTTCCGATGCGGCCAAGGAGCTTCGCCGGGCCAAAGACGGCATTGTAATGGGAGTTTGTCCTCTTGACAAGGAACTGCTTTTGGTTTTGAACGCCCGTCACATTTTGGGAAAACAAAGCGTAAAATCATCGGAAAGCAAGTAGTAGGTTGCAAATATTTTCCATGAACCGTTGGAAAGTTCCCAACTCCTGCCTCCGATAAAGAAAAGCAACACTTTGGGCGCAGGGATTGCTGTGCATATTTGGTTTTGAATTTGCTATATTCTTAAATTCAACAACAGGAGGGGATGTTATGAAAAACATCAAAGTTGGCATTAAATTAATTGCCAGTTACATATTCATCGCACTGGTAGCCGTGGGTATAGGCTCGTACTTGGTGTCTAGTCTTAGCGAAATAGACGACAGGTACACAACCTTGAACGATAACGCTACAATGCCGTTGGCCGAAATAACAAAGCAAGTTCGGATTATACAAAGGCTGCGTATAAGCTTAAGGGATATGACGCTTGCGGAAACGGCTGCCGAAGTGGATGAAATAGACAGAGAGACAAATGGCATGGCTAGAGAAATTGAGGGATTGCTTGAATATCAAAGAAAGCATACCATGATTCCCAATAATCTAGTCCTGCTGGACAAGGTTTCGGAGAATGTGAAAAAATACAACGAGGGGGTAAGCCTTTATGCCGAAAGCGTTAAGAAAAATTTAAACAACAAAGAGGCAATTTGGGCAAACTATCGCGAAGCGGTGAACACCTTGAGAGTATTCTCGGATGCATTTCAGGAATTCAGCGTGAAATTCGTCAATTCAAAAATTGAGTATGCGAGCAATACCAGCGACGAAAATTCTGAATATGTGGAAAGCGCCCAAAACACTTCTATAATTCTTTTGACTGTTCTCTTTATAATTTCCGTTTTAGCGGGTATTTACATGACCTTCAGCATAATAAATCCCCTTAAAAAGGTGGTTGCTGCCGTGGAAAAAGGCGAAAAAGGCGATATGACCGTGCGTTCCGAGCTAGACCAAAAAGACGAGTTGGGAATTGTTGCTAAGGCCCTTGACGGATTCTTTGAGAATTTGCAGGGTATTATGAAAAATCTTCGCTCAAATTCCGAAACCCTGGCGGGCGCAAGCGAAGAGCTTGCGGCGGTGAGCAGGGAACTAGCAAGCGGCGCAGAAGAAACCGTTAGCCAAAGCAATACGGTGGCGGGCACGGCAGAGGAAATGGCAGTAAATATAAATGCGATGGCAACCGGCGCAGAGCAGGCCAGCGTTAATGCAAACGAAGTGGCCGGCGCAGCAGAGCAAATGAGCACCAACATGAACACTATTGCGGCAGCCGTAGAGGAGATGAGCGCAAGCATAAACCAAATAGCCAGCAATGCAAGCGAGGCGCGAGGCGTGGCCGGAGAAGCCACGGAAAAATCCAAGGGCGCAACCAGTGCCATGAACAAGCTGGGTACTGCGGCAAAGGAAATAGGGCAGGTGACGGATGTTATAAAAAAGATAGCGGACAAAACCAACCTGCTCGCTCTAAACGCAACCATTGAGGCCGCCAGCGCAGGCGAAGCGGGCAAGGGCTTTGCGGTTGTCGCAGGCGAAATCAAGGAGCTTGCAAACCAGAGTGCCCAAAGCGCAGACGACATAGCCCACCGCATAGATGGCATTCAGCAGGGCACAAGCGATGCCATTCAGGTGATTAAAGAAGTGAGCGACATCATTGTTAAAATAAACCAAAGCGTGGAAGCAATAGCCGGCCATGTTGAGCAGCAGACAAAAGCCTCTAACGAAATATCGAATAATGTGGCGCAGGCGAATGTAGGAGCCAAGCGAGTAGCCGGCGCAATAGGGGAGGTTGCCAAAGGCGCAAACGATGTTTCGAGAAATGCCGGTGAAGCGGCCAAGGGCGCAGCCAATGTGAGCCAAAATATCACCAGCGTGAGCACCGTTGCAAAAGAATCCGCTATGGGGGCAAATCAGGTTAACCAGTCCGCCACGGATTTGAGCAAAATCGCAAGCGATTTGAGGCATACGGTTAGCGGATTCAAGGTATGAATATGAGTAGCTGAGTATTTTCTACTTTTCTCTCATGCCATCATTAGTTAACTGTCCGAACCGTGAGCTGAACAAGGGGCGTTGCCATTGCCAAAGCAAAGACTGCATTCGCAACGGTTTTTGTTGCGAATGCATTGCGTATCACAGGCAACAAGGCAATTTGCCCATGTGCTTGCGTTCCGCTAGATAAAAAGCTAAATACTCGGCACGGGGTTTAGCAAGCTCTCGTTAATGTTGAAAAATACATTGTGATAGTATCTTTGCAATAAGTAAATTGCCGTTTTTGAATTAGACCAGTCTTTTTTCACACCTATGGTGGCAAGCCCTCTGGTTAAGAGCTTCATGCTTTCCGGCAAATCAAATTTCCACCGCATTTCATCCCATTTGAAAATCATAATGGGAACCTTAGGGCTTTCCCTTAACCCGCGGCTGCCCCTATCGTTTTTTATTTCAAAAGGACCAAGCTTCAAATCTTTTGACCTGCGCAAAATTCCCTGTTCGCCAAGAGCAAAACGAAGCATTCTGTAGTCGGGATATTCGGACAATACATGTTCCCTCAACAGCAGACGGTAAGTTACAATAACCAGAATTTCATGAAACTGTCTTTGCTCAACAAGAGCGCTGTCTTCGTAAAGGGCGGCCTGTTCAATATTTTCCAGCCAATAACGGGAATCATCCGTGAGCAAAAGCAAAACGCTATCCGGTGCGGCGGTTTTGGCCGAGATGCCAATCAGGTTTTGGTACGCCGCTTCTAAAACCTGCTTTTTATATTCAATATCGCTCTCCGTTTCCGGCTTATTAGACGCGCAAGACATTAAAAAAAATGCGGTTAAAATTAAAGCTGCAATGCGAAACATGGTAAAAATTTAGAAAATTCCCTTTCAATCCAGGAATTGCTCCAGCCGAAAATTGTTGAGCGGCGGATTATTTTTTTTACCGTTTCCCGTGTTATTTTGTTGCCGCCTTCGCCTATAACCCGTAAATTATCCGCAGCCATCAAACTTGGCCACAAACAGAATAAACGCATTCTGTATTCAAAACGAGGCAGGTTTTTTATGTAATTTTTTGCATCCTGCAAATGCTTTTTTGCTTTTCCGGTTAATTCGCCTATAACGGAATTTTTCTTCTCTTGCGGAGTTTCGGGCGAAAAAAATTCCTGCACGGAGTTTATGCCGTATTTGCGGCAAAATTCCATGGGTACAAAGCAAACTTTTCTGGAAGAATCTTCTTGTATATCCTTTATTATATTCACCAGTTGCAGGGCAAGCCCAAAAGAAACCGATAATTCCCTCAACTTTTTTTTCCGCTTCTCATTGAAATTTCTTCCGCTAATGCAAAACAGTTCGGTTAGCATATTGCCAACAAGCCCCGCTACAAAATAGCAATACCTGTCCAAATCGGCTTCGCTTTCAATGGTAAACCAACCGTCCGTCCTAATCTCCTGCAGTTCGGAAAATTCCGCCATTCCTTTGCACATCTCTTCAACACTTTTTTTTACGGCATTTGCAAACGGCTCCGAATATTCCCGCAGCAAAGGGATTACAACGGTTGCATTGCGGCATAAAATACAATCCGCTTTTTCGCTGTTTTCCCAGCTTTGCGGCAATGCCTTGACAAATTCATCTATGTTTTCTCCGCCAAAATTTACCGCTTGCGAAAATTTTCTCAGCAAACTAACTTTTTCCTTAGCCGATAAATCAGGCTCGTCTTCTATGGTATCTGCCATACGCATATACAGGTATGCCAGCAGAACAGGCTTCCTCAGATTTTTTCCTAAAACTTTAATATTAAGAGCAAAGGTTCGCGACACCTTATCAAGCGTTTCTTCTGCATATTTCCAGGCATTTTCTCGTTGCATGATTATTTTTTACAGCTTCGCTTCACCTTTCAAAAATTCCATAAGCCTTCCTTGCTTATCTGCCAGTCTAAGGTCGTTTTGATGCTGCCATTGTGTTTTTGACGAAAGTTCGCTATCGGAAATTTCATCGCCTTTGGATAAAGCTTGGCTCGCAAGCTGAGTGTAAATTTGAAGATATCTGTCTCGCTGCAAGTGAACAATATCCTTGATGGCAAAAGAACGTATTTTAATCTCTATGAATATGGATAGCGCCATGCCGATTATCAGCAAAACAAAATGCTGCTTTCCTTGCGGGAACAAAAAATGCAAAGCGCAGGCACTTAACAGGCTTCCCATCCAAAACAGCAAAAAATTTACAATGCGGATTAACCTCTTTTTAGGGGCTTTCCAAAACATCGGCAAATACGGCCAAACCCTGCCCTTTCTAATATATTTTTCCAAATTTGCGGGATAATCCCAAAAGCGGCTCCAAAAAAAGTAAGCAACCCAAAAAAGCACAACCCCCCACCAAAAGGAGCCTACTCCATTAACTAAGTCTATAAAGAAATTCACAAAAGGAATATAGAAATTCCGATTTACTAAATTACATCTCTCACATGGAAATATCCCCCCAATACAGGTTTGACTCCTTTGCAGAAGGAGAATCTTCAAGGCTGGCTTATGCGGCTTGCAAGGCTGCAGCCGAAGTTGGGGAATTTCACGGCAATCCTTTGGTTCTGGTAGGCGGAACCGGATTGGGGAAAACCCATTTATTGCATTCAATTGCAAACACTATACGCTCAAAAAAAAACGGTTTGAAAATAATTTGTTCAACAGCCCTTGAATTTTACGAGGAATTTGCAAAAAACATGCTGTTGAAAAAAGAAAATAACCCTTCACCCATAGAAGAGATGTCTGCAAGGTATCGCAATGCGGATATGCTTATACTGGACGATTTTCAAAATATTGAAGGCAAAACTCAATCGCAGCACGAGTTGCTTCAAATTTTCAACACTCTGTTGCTCGCCGGCAAGCCTGTGATTACGGCTTCGCAAATCCCGATATCCGACATGGAAAACGTGAATGAATCACTCCGTTCCCGCTTAACAAGCGGTTTAACCGTTCAAATCTCTCCGCCGGTCCTGGTTGACAGGCTTGCTATTTTGCGAAAAAAATTTGATATGATAAACCTAAAAATAGACGAAGGCGTTTTGCTGCACTTAGCGGAAAAAACAAGCGGCACGGCAAGTGACTTGGTTGGAATAGTTAGCAACATCAGATTTAAAGTTATTCAAAACAACAGAAATGCCGATTTAGAAATGGCGGCAGAGGTTTTGGAAGAGCATTTTTCAAATTCCCACAGAATTTTGACCATGGAAGCTATAGTAAAGGCAGTGGCTGCCAGCTATGGAATTTCAATTGATACTTTAAAGTTAAAAGGGCGGGGCGGCAAAGAAGCTGTTTTGGTTCGCCAGGTTGCCATGTATTTTATGCGAAACCTGTTAAAGAAAAGCTATGAGCATATAGGAAAATATTTTAACCGGGACCATTCCACCGCTCTTTATGCCTGTAAATCGGTTGAGAAAAAAATGAAAAGGGAAATACCGTTCAATTTGGAGATTAAGAGAATAAAGAAAAACCTGTATGAATAGCGGCAAATTTACAGAAAACAAGCAACTGAGCGTTTTGCAAAATGGAATTAGCATTGTAACGGATTATGTACCGCATGCTTCCTCGGTATCTGTGGGCCTGTGGCTGCCTGTAGGCTCCGCTTCGGAAAATTCAAGCAATAGCGGGCTTAGCCATTTTTATGAGCACTTGGTTTTTAAAGGAACAAAAAATCGCTCGGCCTTTCAGATAGCAAAAGAAATAGAGGACTTGGGCGGAAATCTGAATGCCTATACCTCAAGAGATGTTACCTGTTTTTATATTCACATTGCCAAAGAACATTTGAAAACCGCGGTTTGTGTTTTGGCGGATTTAGCGATGGAGCCAAAATTAACCTCGGCGGACTTTGCAAAGGAAAAAAGCGTTATTTTAGAGGAAATAAACGCAGTGGAAGATAATCCGGAAGAGTTTGCGTACGATTTTTTTCACAAGGCGCATTTTAGAAATTGTGCGCTTGCCCTCCCGATAGCGGGTACTTTGAACTCGGTTCAAAATCTGAAGATTTCGGAAATTCGCAAGCGGCAAAAATTCATTCTGGAAAAGTTGCCGGTTTTATTGAGCGTGGCCGGAGCAGTTGAGCATAGTGAACTGCTGAAAATTTGCAAAGGGATTTTTTCAAGAAAAATCGGTGCAGGCAACCAGCCGCATATGGTTTATCGGGCAAGTTCCGGAACTGCGATTTTGCGAAAACATGTTCAGCAGGCAACGGTTTTGTGGGGAACTTCATGCGAGGGATTAACGGCAAAGGAAATAAGGGCCATGCAAATTTTCAATTATGTCTTTGGCTATGGATTTACAAGCAGACTGTTTCAGAATATAAGGGAAAAATACGGGCTAGTGTATTCCATAAGTTCTTCTTTTGAAAATTTCATTCAAAAAACGGCTGCCCCAAAAAACCTTTCCCTATTTCAAATTTCATTTGCCACAGAACCGCAAAATTTGGAATGCGTTACCGATTTAATTCGCAGGGAGATGAAATTATTTTTAAAAAACGGCTTTTTTAAAAACGAACTGGAGCGGGCAAAACAAGGAATAATAGGTTCTTACAGACTTTCCCGGGATTCTTTGAACAACCGTCAAAATCGCATTGCACGCCAGGTGCTAAGGCACGGGCATACTATAAACGCAAATGAAACAGAAGCGAAGATAAACCGAATGGAAGCGGATTGCATAGAGCTTTTTGTCAAAAGTCTTGTGAAAAATTCCAAATGGACTCTTGCCGCCCTTGTGCCCAAAAAATGCAAAGCAAACTACAATATTAATAGTCAAATCTCTTAAAAATATAATCTCTGTAAGGGCATTTCGGCATATTTTTTTTCAAATACTCTTTCATTTTTTCCCAAGGCACAAAAGCCCGCTCAACAGCGATTTCCTCCAAACAGGCAATTTTCAGCCCCTGCCTGGATTCCAAAGTATAGACAAAATTGCTCGCTTCCAAAAGAGAAGCGTGGGTACCTGTGTCCAGCCACGCCACACCGCGTCCTATTTTTTTTACAAACAGAGTTCCATCTTGCAAATAAGCTTTGTTGATATCCGTAATCTCCAATTCGCCCCGTGCGCTCGGCTTTAAGGCCTTGGCTTTTTCAAGAACGGTCTTATCGTAAACATATAAACCCGGCACGGCATAATTGCTCTTGGGTTTTGCGGGTTTTTCCTCTAGAGAAAGGGCTTTGCCGGAACTGTCAAATTCAACAACGCCATAGCGTTCCGGGTCATTTACCGCATAACCCAGAATTCTCGCCCCTGTGAAATTCTGTGTATCCGCCATTATGCCATATAAATCAAAGGAGCCATAAAAAATATTATCTCCTAAAATCAAGGTACAAGATTCACTCCTGATAAAATCTTCCGCAATAAGGAATGCTTGTGCTATGCCCTCCGGCTTTGGCTGAACCGCGTATTGAATGTTTATTCCCCATTGGCTTCCGTCACCGAGCAGATTTTGAAAGCGAGGAATATCGGCAGTGGTGCTTATCAGTATTATATCCTTTATCCCGCCAAGCATCAGCACGGAGAGCGGGTAATAAATTATGGGTTTATCATAAACGGGCTGCAACTGCTTGCTCGCCACCGCACTTAGAGGATAAAGCCGAGAACCGGCACCTCCGGCTAATAAAATTCCTTTCATATTTTAGAATGTAGAAATCCAAACTTTTGATTTTCTTCCCTTGATTTCCCTTACAAATCTCGGCACCAGATAGCCCGGCAATAGTTCTTTTAATTCTTTGAATATTTCCTTGGCTCTTTTTATTGGGACTTCAAAATGCGCTGTACCTTGGGCTTTGTCCAGTTGGTGCAGATAATATGGCAATACACGCTGTGAAAATAATTTCTCGGATAACTCCGCCAGGATTTTTGCGCTGTCGTTTATGCCTCTCAAAAGGACGTTCTGATTTAAAAGCGTGGCTCCGTATTTTGAGAGATTGCGAAAAATTTTCTCCGAATCTTTGTTCAATTCATCCGGGTGGTTTATATGCGCAACAAAAATCAGGCGGCTGCCGAGTTGTTTGAATAAACTTTGCAGGGCTGGGGTAAAGCGGCTTGGCCGGGTTGTGGCCATGCGGCTGTGGATGCGGATTTTTAATGGTTTGGGGATAACGTCGAAAAAGGCTTGCAATTCGTTGTTGCCGAGCATCAAAGGATCGCCGCCACTTAGGATGACTTCTTTTATGCTTTTGTCCTTTTTCAGGATTTCACGCAGCTTTTCCGGCAAATTCGGAATGCTTTTTTTTTGCATATTCCTTCTGAAGCAAAACCTGCAATATGCAGCACATTTGTTGCTAGCCATAACAAGCAAACGTCCTTTGTATTTGTGCAGAATTCCGCTTTCTATTCCCGCTTCTCTGTCGCCAACAGGGTCTTTTTTAAAGCCGCGAGTCTTAGCGTTTTCCTTTTCGCTGAATTCAAATTGCTTTTTGAACTTAGTCATTTAACAGCCTTCACCGCTTTGTGCAACCTCTCAAAAAGTTCTTCTATTTTGTTCAGCGGCACGGAAGAAAATGCTATTCGGATAAGGCCGGAGAGAACTATCACTCCCAGATTTTGGTTTTTCAGGCACTCTTTGCGAACTGCTTCCGGTTCTGCGCCGTTTATTTTAACGCACATGAAATAGCCGCTGTTAAAGGGCATGGCGGTAAAGGATTCGCCGTATTCGGGGTGCGCTGCCAAGACCTCTTTTATTTTTTCGTAGCGGGCTTTTAAGGTCTCAAATTTTTCCCGCTTTTCGCTTTCGTAGCTTTCGCTGTTGTACGCCTCCAGCAAAATTTCCTGAGACAGGCTTGCAACATTGGATATGGTGGCACGAACCGTGCCGGCGGCTTTGTCTTCCAGGGCCTTGAGCTGAACATCGCTTGCATCCTTGAATGCAAAGGTGATAAAGCCAACCCTGAATCCCCAAACATAATCCTCTTTTGTGGGGCCGTCCAATTTCACGGCAAGCAGGTTTTTGTGGGCATTAGCTAAAAGCCCGAACAGGGATTCCCTGTATATGCCCTGTTCATAAACCAAGCCGAAATAGGCATCGTCAAGAATTACCACAACGTCGTTTCCTTTTTCGGCACAGGATATGAGAACTTTGCAGATTTCCTTTGCCTCGTTTTCCTTGATTGTGTAGCCGGTGGGATTGTTGGGGAAATTTAAAAGCACAACCTTTTTGCCGCCTTCGGCTTCAAGGGCTTTGGCAAGAGCGGCTACATCAAAATTTCCGTTTGCAAAAGTGTTGAAAGTTTTTATGCTTGCGCTATAGCTTTCGGAGAAAATCAAATCGTAATTGTCCCAATATAAGTCGGGGATTATAATGGTATCGTTGGGGTCCAGGAACAGGCTTGCAGATATGGAAAGCGCATGGGTGAGGGCTGCCGTTACCACAGGCTCGCTGAATTTAATGCCGGCCAAATTCGCATTCTTTTGCACCATTTTTTCGCTCCATTTTTTGCGGAGCGGTGCTTTGCCAAAGCTGGGCTGGTACAAAAATGAGGTCTGAATGGTTTTTTCCGGCAGCGTAAGAGATTTTTTTACAACGGGCAGCATAAGCGGCGCACCGTCATTTTCAAACGCCGTTCCTATTGTGGCGTTGATTTCTGCGGCTTTGGCTTCGGCGCTTTGCCCCAAAATCCCTTTGTGCGGGAAGTACATTCGTTTGCCGCGCTCGGAGAGAACCCGGTAAGCGACAGAGGAATCCAGGCCCAAATTTGTATTGAGGGCGGTTGCCAGTTCGGTGAGGGTGTTTTTCATAATTACGTAGAATGTAGTAAATTTACTTTCAACATCAATTCCTTCAACTCTTCCCCTGCGATTTCCCTGTAATCCCCGACTGCCAAGTCGCCGAGAGTTATGTTTGCGAAGCCGATTCGCTTTAAATCTTCTATGTGGTAGTGCAAAGCGTGGAGCATTTTACGGATTTCCCTGTTTTTGCCTTCCGTTAGCACCAACTCTACGAAGCCGTCGTCTAAAAAGATGTCTTTTACCTTGCCGGTTTCGCCTTCTCCTATGTCTATGCCGTTCAAAAGGCTTTCCATGGCTCGGCGGGAAAGATCCCGGCTTGTCCAGACGAGATAGCTTCGTTCTATTTGGTATTTTGGGTGGGTTAGTCTGTAAACAAGTTCGCCGTCATCGGAGAGCAAGACCAAGCCTCTGCTTTGCAAGTCCAGCCTGCCTATGTACTTTAAGCTTGAAAATCCGCTTGGCAGGCAGTCGTAGATGGTTTTTCTTCCTTGGGGGTCTATTGCGGTACATATCACACCAGGAGGTTTGTGAAAAGCTATTGTGGTATGTTGTTTTGCAAGTGAAATTTTTTGCCCATCTATTTCCACAAGGTCTGTTTCCTCAATTTGCGTGGAAAGTTCTTTAACCGGAGTGCCATTGACGGAAACCTTGCCCTCTAAAATCAAGGCTTCGGCTTTGCGTCTGCTGGCTATTCCGCACTGCGATATGTATTGGTTTATCCGCAAGAGTTCTAAAATTTAACCGAGGCACTCACGCCGAGAGTGGTGTTGAGAGGGTCATTGCCGGCATCTTCGCCAAAACTCAGGAAGGTGAGAGTTCCCAGAGACAAATTTCCCAGAACTACCAAGTAACCACAGGCCGGATATATGCCTAGCCCCCTGTTTTCCTCTTTTCGGGAAATATCATCGCCATCCCTCTCTGACTTGGTTAAGCCCTTTCCAACATCGCCGCCTACCCAAAGTATGCTCTTTTGGCCGACTTTCAAGTCTAATTCTATGCCAGCCCTAAAATCAATGCCTCTGGTATAATCGTTTGCGTCTTCGGTATTGATGGTCACCCTGGCAAAGCTGCCCAAAGTGAGAGCGCTTGTTACGGGCGTTGAAAACTGGATGTGCGGGGTGAAGTTCCAGTTTGTTTTAGGAATGGGAACGCCGATATTTACGCCTGCGCTTAACATAGCAGGGATAATCTGATAACGTGCTCCAAGAGTGTGGTTGGCACCGGTCTTCAGAGAAGACTCGGACAGCAATTCCAAATTTGCAATCGGGCTGTAGCGAAGCCTAAAATAGTCCATTGCCGGGCTTTTCTGAATGGAATCCCCCTGACGAGACTGATAAACGGCAATTTTCGCCTCTCCCATACCTTCTCCGATTACCGGAAATTGATGCCAGTCGGCGAAAACAGATACTGCGCAAACAAGGGCTGCTGCAAGAATTCTTTTCATAAAAACTCCATTTTGGGTTATTTTTATATAATTTAATAAAAAAATGTCACAATTTCGCTAAAAAATGTTATATTAGTAGTTTAAAGGAGATTTTCCCATGAAACTCAAATTCAAATTAAGCATATTGATAATTGCCATTATGGCATTTGTACTGACTGGTATAGCCACGTTGCTGGTTCATGAAATGTCCGACATAAGCCGCGACCTCAGCATTCAGGGCGTAAGGTATCTGGCCGAGAACCAGGCTACTTATTGGGAAGGGCGGGAAGACGGCAATTTGCAAATACTGCGCACTATTGCAGACATAATGGCTAAATACGAAGATGTCCCTGCGGATACCCGACGAGACCTCTATGACGATATGCTGCAAGGGGTTATAGCTGCCACTCCCAGCATAATTAACCTATATACCGTTTGGAAGCCCAATTCCATTGACGGCATGGACTCTAAATACATAGGCCGGGCAGGTTCCACCCCCAGCGGGCAGTATGCCATAACCTATACTAAAGAAAGCGGAGAGATAAAGGGGCGCACTACTACGGATGTTGACGCAACAATGGCTTATCTCAACGGTCCTAATTCAAAGAAAGACCGGGTGGAACATCCATTTCCCAGAAACATATTGGGAAAGGACATATATTTGCTCAGATTGATGGTTCCCATCATTAATCCCCGTACTAATGAAACGGTGGGCGGCGTGGGTTTTCTTTTGGACATATCGGTGATACAGGCCGAGGTTCAGGAAACTCTGGTCAAAAATAAAAAACTTTCCGCCCTGACGATTTTTTCCAGCGACGGATTTATTATGGGGCACAAGGTACCTGAACGGGTTGGCAAAAAGCTAAAGGACGCCGAAACAATATTCGGCAAGAATATTGACGCCGCAGACGCTGCCGTCAGGGAGGGGCGGGAATTCTCCCTAAATACATATTCGCCCGTGCTGAAATCAAATGTAGAACTGATTATTATACCTTTCCGCATAGGCAATTCCAATACAACCTGGTCTGTAATGGTAGTTATAACCGAAGACATTATTTTGGCTCCCGTGCGTGCCATAACCCGATATACCGCTATCATTGCGGCCATTGCCTTAATTGTGGCGGCGATAATTATCATGGTTACTCTGAACCACGTGGTTAAGCCCATAGTTAAGGTAGCAGACAGCTTGAAGGATATTTCCGAGGGCGACGGCGACCTCACCCAGAGCATAAAAGTTCAATCCAAAGACGAAGTTGGGGATTTGGCCCGCTATTTCAACAAACTCATGGCTGCGCTCAGAACTCCCATATCCGAGGTCAAAAAAACAGTTATCTCCTTAGCCTCCGTTTCCAAGGAGCTGTCTTCGGTTAGCAGGGAATTGGCGAGCGGTTCGGAGGAAGCCGGTGCTCAAAGCGTTACCGTTGCAAGCACAACGGAGCAGATGGCGGTAAACATAAACGCAATGGCGAGCGGCGCGGAAGAGGCTTCCGTTAACGCAAACGAGGTAGCAGGTGCTGCGGAAGAGATGAGCACGAATATGCACACAATTGCGGCGGCTGTTGAGGAGATGAGCGCAAGCATTAGCCAGATAGCGAACAATGCGGGTGAAGCGCGCAAGGTGGCGGGGCAGGCAATCGAAAAATCCGGCAAGGCAACCGATACCATGGACAAACTGGGCCTTGCGGCAAAGGAAATCGGCAAGGTCACCGATGTTATAAAGAGGATTGCAGACAAAACTAATCTTTTGGCATTGAACGCTACTATTGAGGCGGCCTCTGCGGGTGAGGCCGGCAAAGGCTTTGCTGTTGTGGCCGGCGAAATCAAGGAGCTTGCAACCCAAAGCGCTCAAAGCGCAGACGACATTGCGCGCAGAATAGATGGCATTCAGCACGGCACAAGCGATGCGGTTAAGGTTATCCATGATGTTTCCGACATAATAGCCAAAATCAACTATTCGGTAGAGGCCATAACCGAACATGTTGAGCAGCAAACAAAGGCGAGCAATGAAATTGCGAGCAATGTATCACAGGCGAGCATAGGGGCCAAGCGGGTGGCCGGCGCAATCAGCGAGGTTGCAAAGGGAGCAAATGATGTTAGCCGCAATGCCGGAGAGGCGGCCAAAGGAGCAACTCATGTTAGCCATAATGTAGTTGGCATGAGCGATGCGGCCAAGGTAATTTCGCAAGGGGCTACGAATGTAAATGAAAACGCCAATGATTTATCAAAGATGGCTGATGATTTGCGGCTGGCTATGGATAAGTTTAAGGTGTGAGTAGAGGAATTATGCCTAATTCGTGGAGTGACGGTATATGAATTTGGCATAATTGGAGTATTTACTATATTCTAATTATGGAAAGGAAAATTACCAGAATCAGAGGAAATTTCTCAAAATACCTGAAGCCGGGCAGGGTAACTGCGCTTTATGGCGCCAGAAGGGTGGGTAAAACCTATCTTGTGGAGCATTACCTGAAAACCTTGAGGGACAGGCGGATATTATCCGTTTCTGGCGATGATATTCTCGTTAGAAATGCAATGAGCAGCGAAAACACAAGGGAAATTTTAAATTTTGCGGAAGGATACGATATTGTATTTATAGACGAAGCCCAAAGAATACCGAAAATAGGGTTTGGCTTAAAAATACTCATTGACAAAGCCCCCAAACTTCAAGTTATAGTCAGCGGCTCGGCAAGTTTTGAACTAGCAGGGCAAATAGGCGAACCTTTAACGGGCAGGCAAAATTCGGTTTTGCTATATCCGGTTTCGATAGAAGAGAGGCTTTCCATTGAACCAAAGGCAAAAATTCGTGAAAATCTGGAAGAAATGCTTTTGTTCGGGCAATATCCGGAGGTTATTTTGCAGAGTCGTGCAAGAGAAAAGAGAGGTATTTTAACAGAGCTAACTCGTTCATACCTGTATAAGGATATTTTGGAACTGGACAAGGTAAAAAACTCAAAAGTTCTCACGGATATGCTGAAACTCGTGGCTTATCAGATTGGGAACGAATTGAATTTAACGGAACTTGCAACAAATTTGGGCATAACGGTAAAGACCGTGCAAAGGTATTTGGATATGTTTGAAAAATCTTTTGTCCTTTATTCCCTTAGAGGGTTTAGCCGCAATGCGAGAAACGAAATTGTCAAAAGTTCAAAATATTATTTCTACGATGTCGGAGTGCGAAACGCCGTTATAGATGATTTTAATTCCCTGCAATCTCGCGGGGATTTGGGGCGTCTTTGGGAAAATTTCATAATTTCCGAGCGGCTCAAATTCAGGGATTACCACGGAATGGGCAACTCGGCATATTTTTGGAGAACCTACGAGCAACAGGAAATTGATTTGATAGAAGACTTCGGCGGCAAACTTCACGCTTTTGAAATTAAGTGGAATGAAAAGGCAAAAGTGAAAACGCCAAAGAAGTTTTTGTCTTTGTATCTGGGAGCGGAGTTTGGTTGCATCAGTAGGGGGAATTTTATGGCGTGGGTGGTGTAAATTTGTATATTCACAAGCTGTGCGGTTGTATTTAGTGATTTTTATTCTCTATTTAAGGAAGCTTTTGCTAAAGGCAAAGGTAATATTGCCTCGGTTGGAGGCTTTGGATGTCTAAGGCACGGGACATAACTCAAAAGACAAGAGACAGGTTGTATTCTTTAAGTGGTAATCAATGTGCTTTCC
>JAISSJ010000040.1 GCA_031273195.1 Candidatus Fibrimonas sp. | reverse complement strand
CCCTAAAATCGCAGCACGTGTGTTGGGGGACGTTTTTTGACCCCCTAGACGTAACGTGCCGTAGAGCCTGTGCCAGAGGCTCTAGCGAGAGGGGCGTTTTTGGGTTCTGGGGTCGCATTTCAAGGGTAAATATAGAAATTTTTTGCCGGGTTGGCAAGGGCTGTAGGGGCAAACCTGCGTGTTTGCCCTGTTTTACGGTGATATTTTGTCAATTTTACGGTGACATTTTGTCAATTTTACGGTGATATTCACCCAATTCGCCACGCCATTTGCCATATTGTCCGAACCATGATTCACCTGATTACCGCAAAAGCACAAAAACGCCCATCTACAAATGCTTTACAAAGTCTGCGGTTATACTTATTTAAAGGATTTTCCTGACTTTTCAACATCGTTTTCAATAATCATGTAAATCCTAAAATCATGTGAATCAAGGTTCAAACAAAATGAATAAAAAATTTGCTAATTTTACAACATGGCCATGAACCATGACAAAAACTCGGACAAGGCAAAAGCGAGCTATTTGGAAGGGGCTATTTCAATAGTTGTGAATACGGCTTTGTTCGCAGTGAAATTTTATGCCGGCATAATAACCGGCTCCGTAGCCCTTATTGCGGATTCATGGCACACACTCTCGGATTCGTTAAGCTCCATTGTGGTAATAGTCGCAGCCAAGCTCTCCGGCAGAAAACCCGATGACGGGCATCCCTTTGGGCATGGACGGTGGGAACAAATCGCTGCCCTGTTCATAGCTTTTTTCCTCGCCGCCATAGCTTACGACTTTGCAAAGGAATCCTTTGAACGCTTTGGCAATAAACAAGGGGCGAACTTTGGGACAATAGCTATAGTGGTTATGGCTATCTCCATTGTTGTAAAGGAATTGCTTGCGCAATACGCTTTTTATGTAGGCAAAAAAAGCGGCAATCTAACCGTTAAGGCAGACGGCTGGCACCACCGCTCGGATGCGCTCTCCTCGGTTGTGGTTTTAATCGGCATTCTGTTCGCTTCAAAATTCTGGTGGATAGACAGCGTTATGGGCATTATAATATCCTTGATGCTCCTTTATGCCGCCTATAAAATTGCAAGCGAAACCGTGGACAAACTTCTGGGCCAGCCGCCTAGCAAGGAACTTAAAGAGAAAATAAACTCCGCTATCCAAAATCTGAATTTGGGAGATTTGAGACTGCACCATTTGCATATCCACAATTATGTGACCCATCAGGAACTCACAATGCACATTCGCCTGGACAAGCATATGACCATTGAAGAAGGGCACCGAATAGCAACAGTCATAGAAAAAAAAATAGAAAGCGATTTTGGAATGCAATCGACAATCCACGTGGAGCCTCTTTATGCCTAAAACCATCTTTGTTTTCTCTGCGGCAAGCGGTGCGGGAAAAACTACCCTTATGAACAGGGTTATGCCGAACTTCCCAAATATTGTCTATTCCGTCTCGGCAACAACACGAAAACCCCGTGCCGGTGAAATAGACGGCAAGCATTATTTTTTCAAAACGGAAGAAGAGTTCAAGGAGATGATAGAGAAGAACGAACTTGTTGAATGGAACAAGGTTCATAACAATTACTACGGAACGCCAAAGTTTTTTATTGAACAGAAACTTGCAGAAGGCGTAGATGTAGCTCTTGATTTGGATGTTTTCGGGAAAACCAATTTTGACAAGGTTTATCCGCAGGCGATAGGCATCCTGATTTTGCCGCCAAGCATAGAAGAACTGGAAAAACGACTCCAATTGCGCAAAACGGAAACGGAAGAAACACTGAAACTGAGAATAAAAAACGCAAAAAAGGAGATAGATTTTGCCCTGGCAAAGGGCAAATACCAGCACGTGATTTACAACGGGGATTTGGAAACAGCCGCCGCCGAACTCAAAGGCATAATAGAAAAATACAGCTCTTTAAAATCCTCTATCCAAAGCGGGTCTTGAGAATAAATCAACTGCAGTGCCTCGTTAAATATCTTTTCGTTGTTGTAAGGGCCTGTGCTAGGTTCCGAATTGCTACTTATAACCGGCGCAATTTTTTCGCTGCGGTTCGCGCGGCTGATTTTCAGCATCCTCTCTATGCAGGTTATCCGCAGGGTTTCCAATTCCTTTAAGGTTTTTGCCTTGTTTATGTTTTGCAAAATATACCGCCTTTCCAATTCGGGAATGCGTTGCGCTTCTGCGGTTAGCTTGGAACGTAAATCGTTGCGTGTTATTTCCACAATAGGGCTTTCTGTGCGGGGTTTTTGGATTGTGGCCGCTGTGTTCTCGGTGTTTTCAATAGGTTCTTTTGCAAGGGAGTTCAGCCTTGCTTGCAATAGCTCCGCTTCTTTGTGCAAATTTGCGTCCCTGAAAAGCGCAATTTTTTCCTGCAAGGTTTTTGCCAGGGATTCGCTGTAAAAGCTCATTGACGGTTTGCCTCTTTGTTCAAAAATTCCGTTAAAATTTCTTGAAGCCTGAGCGAGTTGCCGTTCATGGTTTCTGCGGCGGATTCCTGCACCTTTATAAAGGCCTCCTCAAATTTTTGCATGAATTCCTTTTGAATGTCCTGTTCTTTTTCGCTGCTTGGAATTTGAGCGAGCAGTTTGTCTATCGCCTTGTGAAAGGCCTCCAGCCCGCTTTGAAATTCGGCTTGGTTCACCCGCATAAGGGTAGAGGTCTCCTGCAATGCGTTTATCAGGTTGTTTTGTGTGTTTGTAAGATTCTGCAATAGGTCTGCGGTTATTATCTCTTTGGGCTGGTCTTTGACAGCAAGCTCTTTTAGCCCTTTTACTTCCTGAACTATTTTCTGTGTTGACTCTCCAAGCAACGAAATGTCAATGCCTTTAATAGCATCTATAACCGGCTTCAAATCCAAATTGACTTCATTTGCCGGAGGAATTTCAATCTTGGGGATGTTTTTAACAGCCTCCACAACCGGGTTCAAGTCCAAGATAACTTCCTTTGCCGAAGGAATTTCAATCTTGGGGAGCTCAATCTTTTGCGGCTCCGGAATGCGGATATTTTTAAGCACGTTCAGGGTTTTGCGCTGTGCGCTCCAAATAGCCGCTAGCACAGCGAGCGCGAGAAATACAAGAGAAATCAGAATTATCATTTCCATATCTATCCCAAGGGTAATAAATTTTGCCTGCTTCTGAAACCCCTTGCATATAAGGCCCATTTTTTGGAATAGAACCTGCATAAGCCGGAAGAAATTTTAGACACATGACGAAAGATTTTTGAAAAATAGAAATTTAAAATCAAATCGCAATTATCATTTTCCATTATGGTCTCCAAAAATTCCCGCCGGGCAATTCCGGGCGCAGAATCCTTTTGGTCTTCAAAGAATGCTTTTTTTATCTCTTCAAAGAATGCCTTTTCGTGGTTTTGGAGCGAATTCTCCACGCTCGGAAGTATTTTTGAATAGGAGTCGTTGGGGCAGTTTTTATGCCATGTTTCACGAATGCTCTCCTGCAAAAATTCCGCGCGGCTGTTTATGGTCACAATATACTTTTGAGCATCGCCTATCATTAAATACACGGTGCCGAGGTAAAGCTCTTTTGCCCGTTTTTCCCTTTCTTTTGAGTTCTTGATTTTCCTTATCTCCTCTGCTCCCTTTGAAAGTATTTGCGCAGTGCCTTCTATTTCAAATCTCTGCCGCCATTTTGCGCTCCACTCGTAAAGCCGTTCCGCAAACTTTTGCTCCAGTTCGGAAAACCCATCGCAAGCCGTGAGCCACGCTGCCTGGCTCTGCGAAATATTCTCGCTGTGCGGAAAACTCTCCGGATGCTTTGCTACCCAGCCCAAATGCTCGGAAAGAACAATTACAAGAGCCGGATTCATGCTGCGGGCCAGCTCTGCGTAAGAAAAATTTTTAGGCAACACCACTGGGCTAACTTATTTGCTTATGCCAAGCAACTTATCTATGTCGGTTCTAATGTCTTTCAGGTGCTCGCCATCCGTGTTTGTGTAGCGAGTAACTTTTCCGTCTGGAGAAATCAGGTAAAGCCTTGGCACGTAGCCGTCTCCGTATTTTTTGCCGAACTCCTGTTCGGAATCCTGGAAAAAGGGAAGCGAAGCGTTCTGCTGCTCCATGAACATCAGGATGTCCCTTTTGCCGACGTTGCCAACCGAGACCGCAATGCTGGTAAGTCCCTTTTGCTCATATTCCTTTCCCATCTTCTGAACACCGCCGTAGCCCTTTTGGCAGTGCGGGCAGTGCGGGCTAAAGTAATAAACCATCAAGGGGCGTCGGTTGAATACCGAAAACGGCATGTTGGCATCCTTTATGCCTACCAGTTTCATGTTGAAATCCATCAGGATAAGGTTGCCCGCGGAATCTGCCATAGGGGTTGTTATCGGTTTTGCCCCTGGGAGCATTTGCGCATAGGCACTGCCAAGTACGCAAAAAAGAGCGAGGAATAGGAGTTTTGTACGCATATTGAGGGTAATATAGAAAACGCCGGATAATTATGTTTACTATATTAATCAAAACTGGAGAGAAAGATGGGCAAGTATAGAACAAACGCATTGATTGCAGGAATTTTTATCGCTGTAACCGTATCAGGCTGCTATAGCGGCAAGCAGGTTGGAGCCGGCAGCCATGACCCGGAGGTATTAGCCGAGGCAAAACAGACATTGCCCATAGACGTTTCAGACCATTTGATAACAAAGTTCAAAACCGCTGCGGAAGGAATTACCCACCCTAAAACGGCAGACGATTTCTTTTTAATAGCATACTATGCCGATTTAAATGACAATTTGGATTCGGCAAAGAAATATTACAGCAAGGTTATTGAACTGAAACCCGATTATGCGGAAGCTTATTTAAATATGGGAACCCTGTACGCCTATGAAAAGGATGTGGAGAATTCCATAAAATTTTACGAAAAGGCTATTGAATTAAAACCCGATAACAAAAACAACGCATATTCCTGCATTGTGTTGGGCTACCTCTATTACGGCAAAGAGAATTACAGCAAAGGGGATGCGTATTTCGGGAAAATTGTTGAATATATGGAAGACAAAGCGGAGGCAAATTTCGGCCTGGGGCTTTTTTATTATCAGGACATGGAGGATATAGACAAGGCGATTGAGTATTACAAAAAGGCCATTGAATTGAAACCCGACTATGCAGCGGCATACACTCATATGGGAGTTGCTTATGCAGACAAAGACGATTATGATAAAGCATTGGAATACCACAAAAAAGCCGTTGAACTGGACTCCAATTACGCAGCGGCATACAGCAATATGGGGTATGCTTATTATTACAAAAAGGATTACGGCAAGGCGATAGAGAGCTATAAAGAGGTCGTTGAACTGGAACCCGATAATGCGGAGGTCTATTTAAATATCGGAGCTTCTTATGATGCCGCCTACGGTTGCAAGAAAAAGTGGGAGGAGAACTGCGATAAGGCGATAGAATATTATAAAAAGGCTGCGGAATTAAGGCCTCGCAGCGTGATAGCCTTTTTCGACATAGGAGTTCTTTACGAGCAAAAACAGGACTGGGGCAAGGCGATAGAATATCTTGAAAAAGCCGTTGATTTAAACTCCAGCAATGCATATGTATATTCCAAAATCGGAGACATTTATTCCCGCAAAAAGGATTATAAACAGGCAGTAGAGTATTATGAAAGGGTTATTGAATTAGACCCTGATAGCGAGGCATATGGCAATGCGGCAAGCGCTTATATTGATGAGATGGATTATGACCAAGCCATAGAATATTATGAAAAAGCTCTTGAAATGAACCCTTCCGGCATATGCACATATTATAACAATATAGGAGTTGCCTATTACTACAAGCGAGACAATAACAAGGCAGAAGAATATTTTAAAAAGGCTATGGAGTTAAGGCCGAATTGTGCTTCGCTGTATAACAATATGGGAGAAATTTACTTTTACAAAAAGGATTACGACAAAACAATAGAATATTGCAAAAAAGCCGTTGAACTGGATTCCAGCTTGGCGGAGTCTTATTATTATATGGGAGAAGCCCTTGAGAAAAAAGGAGATAAAAAGAAAGGGGAAGAGTATAAAAAAAAGGCGAAACATTTGGAATATGTGTATGAATCGCCGGAATTGAAAAAAGTTCCGCTGGAAAGCACTTCGGAAAAACTGAAAAAGAAATTCACCGATTCCAGAGACGGCAAAGCGTATAAATACGTGCAAATAGGCAAGCAAACCTGGATGGCGGAGAATTTGAACCATAAAACCGACAATTCATGGTGCTACAACAATGAAGATTCAAACTGCGAAAAATACGGGCGAATTTACGACTGGGCTTCCGCAACAAAGATTTGCCCAAGCGGCTGGCATTTGCCAAGCGAAAAAGAATGGCAAACTCTTATTGACTTTGCGGGCGGCAAGGAAAAGGCCGGCAAAAAGCTCAAAGCTCATAGCGGTTGGGAAAAGGCCAAGGTATGGAACGAAAAGAAAAAGCTCAAAGAGATATGGAAAACCAATGGCTCCGATGATTTCGGTTTTTCCGCTTTGCCTGGGGGCGCTCGCATAAGTTTCACTTCGGCGGGAAGCCAACCTGCCTACTATTCCGCAGCCGGCTCGCAGGGCAGTTGGTGGACTTCTACGGAATACGAAGAAGGCAACGCATGGCGCCTGGTTATGGCTTTGTCTTGCAATGAGATAGGCTATCCTTGCGATGATGCTGCGACATTGGATGCCAAGGACAAAAATGTGCTGGGTTTCTCTGTTCGTTGCATAAAGAATTAGAGTTTTTCTATTTTTCCCAATATGCCCGATCTCTCAATAGTTTGCCCGCATTGCAATATGCAATTAACTTTTGGCATAGGCAATGATTCTGCCGAACCCCGGAACGGCGAATTAATTGGCTTTGTATTCACCTGCCCGAACTGCCGCACACCGGTTTCCTATCAGGCAAACGAGGCCGCTGCGGTTGAAATTGATAAAAAAACCTTTGAAAACTTTCACCGCGCAATGGAAAGAAAAATCAGCGAACAGGAGAGGCTTAAAGGGGCGGCTTTCACAAGGCAAAGAACGGCAGCAGTAGCCTCAAAGCCCATGGACGAGGGCGTATTCAGCAATATGCTCAAAGACATACGGGAATGCGACAGCTACGACGACTTTTTAAAGCGCATTGAAAAATGAGCCTAGGGTACAGGCTGCCTGCACTCAATTTCTTCGTCTGTGATGCGCAAAGCCATAATCATAGCCATATCATCCGGCTCGTCTTCAAAATCCACAACCAAACCGACTTTTTTGGAATCGTCCTTGGACTTTTCAAAGTGCACTATGTCTGATATTTTCACGGGAATAACGGATTGCCCGGCTATAGAAATGAGAAGTTCCATCCCCTTGTTTATAGGACCTTCCACTACCTTACCCTTGAACACAAGGGATTTGCCATCTTCTGCCGGCGCAGTTTTTTTAACAAGAAACTTAGGCATGTTCAAAAATACCAGCCAAAGCGAAAAATGTTAGAGTTCTGTAAATCATCGCATACTAAATTTAGTTTTTTTTTAAGAAAAGTGGTAGGAAAAAATGAAAAAAATTTACTTTTACCCCTAATGGAGCACTTTTTAACCGTTGGACGCATACCTTTTTTGGTTTGCGCACCGTTTTTTCACCGATTTTTGGACAATCCAATGCCGAAAATCCGTTTTTTAGACGGAGTCCCAAGCCAGCAGAACAAAAGACTTAGGGAAGGCACGGTTATGCTTTCCCCTTCTTCTTCCATAGAATACGCCAAAAATCAGGAAAACTATGTTATTTGCAACCGATTTTGCACCTCAAGCACCCTTGAAATTAAATCCGTTAAGCTTTTTTCAAGGTATAAATGGGAAGATTTGGACAAAAAAAACGTGCATTTAACCGAAGAAAGCGATACTTCGGCAGCCCTGCTGAAGCTTCTTTCAAGCCTGAGGTTCAAGGTCTCCCCTGTTTGGAAAACCGAGCCTTTTACCGAGGCTTGCGATGCCCGGCTTTTGATAGGCAATAATGCCTTGAGGGAAGGCTCGGAGGGAAAGTGGGAATTTACCTACGATTTAGCGGCTGTTTGGCAGGATTGGCAGAATTTGCCCTTTGTTTTCGGGCTGTGGATAATAAGAAAAGAAGCCTTGGGTGGAGGCTCCCTGCGCTTGCTTGAGAGCTATCTAAACGAAACGGAGCTGAGCATAAAGGACTTCAAGGAAAACAGGCGGCAGTGCTTGGAAAAGTGGGAAAAGCATTACCCTTGCAGGCTGCCGCAAAACCTGGCATACGACTTCTACAACGCCGTGGATTACAGCTTTACCCCTGAGCACGAGAAATCCCTGATAAAGTTTTACAGCCTCTGCGGAGTGCCGGCAAAACCGAAATACGCAGAATTCTCAAAAAAGTGAAAAAAATCTTCCTCTTTTCCTTTTTTTTATGTATATTTAAGGGTTAGAGGTATTTATGAAAAAAATCTTCCTAGTTCTACTCGTATTTGCGGTTGCTGCCGCTTTTGCCCAGAAGGCTACCAATAAGGTTAAGTCCAAAAGGGGTGATATAAATCTTGTAAGCGCAGCCGGTGGCGGCCAAACGGTTTGCACGGCCAGCTTCAACGATGAAATGACCATAATAAAGACACAGGACTCCTACACCCTGGTTAGAGGTTCCTGCGGCCAAGGCTGGGTTAATAACTCGGATGTTGAAAAAGTTTTGCAGGGACCCGGCGACAAAGGCATGAACATTGAGGCCGTTGACGTTGTGGGCTGGATGGATAACCCAAGCGCCGTGTTCGTTTTGGATCAGGATGCGGGCAGCTTTGAAGGCATCAACATAGACCGTAATTTTAACGACTACCTGAAAAACACCGTTGACAGGGAACAGACTGAAATGCGGAATCAGGAGAACTGATTGTTCAAACTATAGTTGAGAGTTGAGAGTTGAGAGTTGAGAGTTTTTTTCTCCCCGTTTTGTTTTTTGCGTTTTTGATTTCTTCCTGCAAGCAGGAAGAAATAGTTGAAAAACAGCCCAGCCCCGAAGCTCAATTTGCGGAAATTCAGCGCAAAATAGATTCCCTTCAGAATTTTATATCAAACCGGCCGATTTTAAAGGCTGCGATTGTAGAACCAAATTTCGGGCTTTTTCAAACTTTGCAAAGCGTAGGGCTGGATTTAAAGCAATCTCTGCAAATCGGAAATACCCTTGCAGACACCGTTGAACTTGGAGCCTTGAAGGCCGGGCAGGTCTTTTGGGTAGGCTTTGACCCCAAAGACACATCAAGGGCGGTTTTGTTCAGATATGCGGAAAACCTTGCGACTCTTCATTTTTTGATGAGAGACAGTGCGGATGAATGGACGTATAAAATAGTTGAGAAGCCGGCAAGCGTTCGCTATGCCTTGTACGATGGCGTTTTGCAGGAGGGAGGCAATTTATACAACGCTTTAAGGGATATAGGCATTCCTCAGAACATGGTTGGGGTTGTGGCTGGCGTTTTGGAATGCAAGGTGAACTTTAGAACAGATGCCAGGGTAGGGGATAAGTTTAAGATTTTGCTGAAAGAAACACGCTTCCAAGATACTATTTGGATAGGCGGGAGTGTTTTGTATGCGGGCTATAACGGTTCAAGGGTAAAGCATAGCGAGGCCTTTTTATACCTAGAAGCAGACCCGAAAAGCTCCTATAATGCGCACTACACCGAAGACGGCGAAGCTCTTATACATTCCGGTTTAAGGTATCCGCTGGACCGTTTGCACATAACAAGCGGCTATGGTTCGCGCATTCATCCAATTACGGGTTCAAGGGCGTTTCACAGCGGGGTGGATTACCGTGGTGCGGTAGGAACCCCTGTTTATGCGGTGGCAGAAGGTGTTGTTGTACAATCGTCTTTTAGCAATGAGAACGGGAATTTCATAGCGATTAAGCATTCCGATAACAGCCAAAGCTGGTATTTGCATTTATCTCAAAGAGGTGTTAGCAACGGCCAAAGGGTTAAGGGCAGGCAAACTATAGGCAAGGTTGGCAACACAGGCAGGAGCAGCGGCCCGCATTTGCATCTTGCCATAAAGCAGCCAAACGGTTCCTGGATGAATCCGCTTTTAAAGAAGATGATAGCCACGCCCAAACTGGAGGGAGCAAAGCTAATGGCATTAAAGGAGCAGATAAAAACCATCCGTGATATTTTGGACAAAACCGAAGCTGCCGAACCTAGGGGCATAAGCGATTCGCTCCAGGCAACAGTGAAGTGGATTGAGCCTTAAATTTCTATATTTACCCCCAAAATCTTTCAAAAGGGTTCATTATGCATCCAAATTTCAAAGGCAAAGTGAAAACCGCGCAGGAAGCGGCAGCTTTAATCAATAACGGGGAAATTATAGGCATAAGCGGCTTTACCGGAGCTGCTTACCCCAAGGCGGTAACCCCGGCCCTTGCGGAGCGAGGCGCAAAGCTAAAGGCAGAAGGCGTGGATTTTGGCATATCGCTTTACACAGGCGCATCCATCGGAGACGAATGTGATGGGGTTTTGGCGCGCGCCGGCATAATGAAAATGCGCTTGCCCTACCAAAGCCATGCGGATGTTCGCAATAACATAAACAAGGGCTTAACCGAATACATAGACATGCACCTCTCGCACTCCGCCCGCATGATTCGCATGGGCTTTGTTCCAAAACCAACCCTTGCGCTCGTTGAGGCTTGCGAAGTTACCCCGGACGGCAAAATTTACCTTACAGGCTGCGGCGGCAATACCCCCTCTTACCTGCAAACCGCAGAACGCATAATCATAGAACTCAACACGCACTACGGCGATACGCTAATAGGCTTGCACGACATCTTTACACCCGAACTAAGAGGCGATATTCCCATTCACGCCCCCGAAGACAGAATAGGCAAGGATTACGTGCAGGTTGACCCTGAAAAAATTGTGGCAATAGTGGAAACAAAACTGCCGGACTCGCTAAAACCCTTTGCCGCCCCGGACGAAGATTCAAACGCCATAGCAGCTTATATTTTGGAATTCCTTGCGCACGAGCGCAAAAAAGGACGCTTGCCCGCAGATGTGCCTTACCAAAGCGGTGTTGGCAATGTGGCAAACGCCGTGCTAGGCACAATGGCAAAAGACCCGGCACAGGCACCCGTGGCCCTTTACACGGAGGTCATTCAGGATTCAGTATTTGATATTTTGGAAGCGGACAAGCTGATTATCGCAAGCGGCGCATCCATCAGCTATTCTCTGGCCGGGCAGGAGAAATACAAGGCAAACGCCCACACCAAAAACTGGAAAAGCAAATTTGTTTTGCGCCCGCAGGAAATTTCCAACAACCCTGAGGTCATTCGCAGGCTAGGCGTGATTTCCATGAACACCGCACTTGAAGCGGATATTTTCGGGCATGTGAACAGCACCCATGTCAACGGCTCCCGAATGATGAACGGCATTGGCGGTTCCGGCGATTTTGCCCGCAACTGCTTGCTCGGATTCTTTATGACCCCAAGCGTTGCCAAGGGCGGCAAAATCAGCGCATTTGTTCCGATGGTGAGCCACACAGACCACACCGAACACGACACAATGATTTTTGTTTCCGAGCAAGGCCTTGCGGATTTGCGCGGACTAACCCCCACAAAACGTGCCCGCCTGATTATAGAAAAATGCGCGCATCCGAGCTACCGCCCATTGTTGCAGGAATATTTGGAATACGGGCTAAAACACTCCGCGCTCCACACCCCGCACAGCTTGGACAGGGCTTTTGATTTCCACAAAAGGCTTATGGAAACGGGAAGCATGTTGCCTTAATTCTAAATTTTACTAAATTAGCACAGTGGAACTTGACAAAGATTTTACAATTCTCGCAGTTAGCGATAACAATGCAAGTTTGGATATTTTAAACAGCATACTTTCTCCCTATTATAACATTAAAATGGTATCTTCCACAGAAGAGGCTTGGGATTTGCTAAAAAGAGAAAGCATTGACATCAATCTGATAACCCTGGATTTCATATGCCATAGCGAGGACTGCCACAACTTTTTAACAAGCATAAAATCCGCAGAGGAAACAATGCGAATTCCCGTTGTATTAATAGGAGATTCAAACAATCCGGAATATGAAGAATACGGTTTTGGCCTTGGCGTCGCAGATTATATAAGCAAGCCTTTGAGGTCTTCTATAGTCAAGGTGAGAATCAATAACCAAAGGCTGTTTGTTAAACAGATAAAGGCTATAGAAGAGCTTGGCTTGCTAGACCCTTTAACCGGCATTCCAAACAGACGCGACTTTGATAACCGCATCCATTCGGAATGGCTAAGAGCCATAAGAGATAAAACAAGCCTGAGCCTTGCCGTTACGGATATAGACCATTTCAAGGCATACAACGATGAATACGGCCATACCCAAGGCGATGTTCTTTTGCGCTCGCTTGCGAAGCAAATCGTTTCAATGCTAAGAAGGCCAGCCGATTATGCGGCTCGTTGGGGCGGCGAGGAATTTGTGATAATGCTCCCCAACACAGGGCTTAGGGGAGCGGTGATGCACGCCGAGGATATTCGCCAATCCATACAAAAAATGGTTATACCGGGGTTGCCGGCTGCAACCGTAAGCGTAGGCGTGGCTTCCATAGTCCCTTCCATAAAAACCTCAATGGAAGACTTTTTCAATATGGCAGACAAAGCCCTTTACAAAGCCAAGAACGCAGGGCGAAACAAGGTATGCAGCTTTGCTTAAGCGGTACCTTCTCCAAGTTTCGCTTCTCTTATTTCAATATCCTTTCTTTCCCACAGGTTGAGTTGCAAGGCCGGGATTTTTTCACCGGCTTTGTTGTAAACCAAAATAACAGCGGGGCGGTTTTGCTCTCTGGAGTTTGAGCGCAGCACCACTCCTACATAACCGGTAAGTTCGTTTTGGGAATCCGAAGTGACCATTATGCGGTCGCCGGCGTTATACACGGGAATCATGGAAAGCAAAGTTTCAACAATAGCGGAATTCAGTTTTGCCCCGGAGAGCCGCACCAGGAGCTTTATGCTTTCTATGGGTGTTTGAGCCGGAATGCCGGGCGGCGGAGATATAAGAGAAATGTAGTCCAGGGCAACAGCGGCAATCTCCGCATACCGGTTTATAGTGCCCTTGGCAGTAGGCCCGGTTGTGCGCACCGGGGGTTTATTGTTGCCAACGAGCTTGCGGGGGTAGCCGCCGCCGTCTTGCCGTTCATGATGTTGCAGCGCAACGTTTGCGCAAATCAACGAGACATTGCATATCCGCAAAATATCAAAGCCATAATCCGGGTGCCGTTTTTTTAGCTCAAGTTCCTCTAGAGATAGTTTTGCGCTTGGGTTCAAAAGGTGGTCCGGCAAAAGGATATAACCTATGTCCATAAGCAAAACGGCCAAAATCATATCTTCTATTTCGTCTGTGCTAAAGCTGTAGCGTTTGGCGAGCAATGCCGCTATTATGGCGCAATCTATGGATTGCTGCTGGAGAAAATTCCCCAGCGAGCGGCTGGTTGTCATATGCAAAAGCGAAGGATCCGACTTTTTGAGTTCCTGGACAATATCTCCGGCAACTTTTTTAAAGGCCGAAATATTCAGATGTTCCCTTATCTCATCGGGTTTGCTCAAAATTTGCTCCGGAGATGGAGGCTGTTCTTCGGAATTGGTTGTCACAAGCCCGACTCTTGACCGGAAATCCAGCACCGTTCTTCTCAGCAAAAGAACGCTTTGGTTTATGGTGACTTCCGGAACCAAATCCTCGCTTTCCAGGTCTTCCAAGCCTTCTTCTTGCACCCAAATTCTGTCTATTCCAATTTTGTCGAGCTTTACGCTTACATCGGGGGTCATTCTATACCCAGCAGAAAGCATTATCTCGCCGGTGTCCCGGTAAATGCTTTTTGCAAGGACATGCCCTGCTCTGAGTTCCTTTAATGCTATTTGAATCATAAAGTTATTGTAATATAGAAATTTCTATTTTACACTTCAAAGCAGGAGAATCATTATGGGAAAACATGGAATTTTGATAGTGAACGTAATCGGTTTGCTGGTCAATTTTATCGCTATTATAGTATCTATCGTTAAGGGTTTGGACTTCGATTGGCTAGATGGCTTTGTAGCATTGGTGTTAATCCTGCTCTTTTGGATTTTAAGCGTGTCCATGCTTTCCAGAAGAGCGATTGGGAATCTGGTGGAAGAAGCTAAAAAAGACGTGAAACCAAGTGAAGAGTAATCTCACTTTTCAATTGTGGCTTTGCTATTGGAAAAATCCGGTGTGTTTTTAAAGCCGGCATATCTGAATATAGTCCTTAGCAAAACATTAAGCGAGGAAAAATCCGTGTTGCCGTTGAATTTTGAATTTGAACCCTGCAAATTTCCCAGCACAAAAGTTTCCTGCAAGGAAAACGGACCCGCAAACTCCGAATTCATCATGGATAGATTGCCGTGGAAATCACTTCCTTCAAGCGAAAATCTGCCGCTCGCCTTTACCTCGCTAAAATAACTGTTCTTGGCCCATACCGCCATGTTCGCAAAAATCGCACTGCCTTTAAAAACGCTTTTGCTGAAATTCACCGTGCCGAAAACAGAACTGTTTTGAAACTGCACCTCTTTTTGAAACTCGTTTTCCAAAAAAATCAAGTTGCTGTTAAAGCGAACGTTTTCCGCCTTGACATTGCCTTTAAAAACGCATTTCTCAAAATACACATTCCCGCTTATTTGCGTTTCAAGAACCGCAGAATTCACAGGAAAAGCGTTCCCCGCCTTGCCAAAATCCAAATCGCCGTCTATAACGGCATTCTTTATTTGCATGGCTTTCCCGCCAGCCATGCCCTTAACTATTTCGTCTGCCTTAACAACGGTCTGCTTAACAGCAGGTTGCGCACTGCAAGCAACCGTACTCAAAATAAACATCATCGCCAAAATAACTCTCAACTCTCAACTCTCCATTCTCAACTCTCAGTTAGCCACCCTGCGTTTCTTAACCACTTTGCCACCGGAGCGTTCCGCAATTTTCTTTGCCAAAACGCCGTTCTTTTTGCTTTTTAAAACCAGCTTCTTTATTTCCTCCGGGGTATAGGCATTCGGGCTTCCGCCAATTTCCTGAACGGATTTCGCAGTTGCTTCAATTTTGCCGCCACTGGCTTTTTTCGCCAGAATTTTTGCAGAAGCCGGCTCACTCAACATTATTCCGTTTGCAAACTCCAAGGGCTTGCCACCCTCGGCTCCTAAGAAATAAAAATTGTTGTCTTCATTGCTTTCCTTGATTTTATCATAGGCATCTGCATAAACAACCAGATAATACCTCCCCGTAATTTTCGGCATTTTGTAAGATATGTAAAAACCTTCATCGCCGTACTCCGCCTCGCCTGCCTTTCTGCCCGGCTCTACATTTGCATTGTTCCAATAGCCTCCGGCTAAGGCATCGCTGCTAGCTTTATCTCCCTCTCCTTCTCCGAATTCGTCCGTATAATAATCCTCAAATATAATATCAAACTCGTTTGCGTTAAAGGCGTTGTAATACATATAAAGCACAGTCCACTTATCGCTAGCTAAAATTCTCTCCCTACCGGAATTGAAAACCTCGTAAGAAAAAGCCCTTTCCAACTGCGAAGTTGCATCCGGGTCCGGAAAATCCTCTGCGGTTGCGGCGAGCAAGTCATAACCAGCTAACAACTGGTCTTCTCTCACCACGGAGCTAACCGGTGGTGCCGGATTTTGAGCTACAAAAGCGGTAAAGGCGAAACTTCTCAAAAAGAAACTGTAATCCACCCAAATGCTGCCATTGTCGCCCCAGCTTGACCCCCATGAATTGCGTACCCTGAAGGCATTTTTGCTGTCATCGTAGCCGGCAAGAACCATAGCGTGATAGGCGTGTTGCATACCCGGATCGCCGTAAGTGTCAGAGCTTATAACGGAGGAGCTGTTCCAGCGCATGAACCTGTCGCCCAGTTTTGCGCCTATTAAAATCGGCCTGCCTTGCGCTAAATAAGTCTTAAAATTATCCGCATTCATTCCGCTTGCGCCGGAGCCGCCGGCCAAAGCGTTGTTATAGGCAATTTTGCGGTAATTAGCCAATCTGTCGCCTGAATTGCCGACTGGGGTGCCTGAGCAGCTTCCCATATTATAAGGAGCCGAGCTTAGACTGGCGGCTCCTTTTGAAATTAAGGCATCCAAAGCCGGCTCAAAATTTGTTCCGTTGCAACCGGAGCCTTTTTTGGAGTTGTCTATGGCAAACCACAGATCTTTTGGGCTGGTTTGATTTGCCTTACTTGACAAATCCGTGTCTTTCCAACCTTTATCTATGGCGTTCAAAGCGGTTTTTAAGTTATAACCGGCTGCCCAAGCCACGCACGTTCCATACTGCCCTTGGTTGCCTATGGGCGGAAATCTGGCTTCCAAAGAGGCGACTTTCGGCAAACTGCCATCCGGAATATCTTCGGTAGGAATATCTTCGGGAATGTCGTTGAGGTTTTCATCTTCTGCCAGCCAGCCTGTGCGGGCGATAACTTCTTCTAAAAGACATTCTAAGTCCGAACAGTTTAAGAGGTCAGACAGACCATGTTCTCCGCAAGAGGTTAAAAACAATGCGGAGAAGAGCGAGAAATATGCAAGAGTACGTTTAAACATGAAGATAATATAGAAACTTTTACATGCTCATGGATAAAGCGTATGAGCTATAATTTATTTGACAGATGTTTTATATCTGCGTTGGCATCTTTTTGTTTTAAATCCATTATTTCCAAAACTATTTTGGATAGATATGGATAGTCAATAAAATTAAAGCGATAATTTCGGAAATACCACGAAAGTTCAAACAAAATGTCTCGTTGTTTGTCATTTTGCGTATTCTCACTGTTGGCAACAAATTTTTTGTCTATTTCAAGAATTTTATCAATTGTGGCTTTTAAAGCGTCATTACATAATTTGTAATCCCTAAGTTTATCGACTAAGTTTTTTACCTCGCTCGTTTGTTCAATGCCAGCAATTTGACTTTGTGAGTTTTTCACTTTTTGTTCGTTGTAACGTTCTTCAAGTGTTTGCTCGGCTGCAAAATATTTTTGCAAATCTTGTAATTTTTTCCTTGCCTTTTCATCATTGCCAACGAGCAATAAATTGCGTTCCACAAGTTGTTTTGTATGTAATTTTATTAACTCATCAAACGGTTTGTTATAGACTTGAGCAATTTGACTATATACATTTTGCTGCCCTTCGGCGTATTTTTGCGCAATCAGTCCATCTTTTTCTGAAATTTTCTTTTCCATTTCTTTATTTTCTTTATCTGATTTTTCAATTTTACTTTTAAAAATTGAAATGCTGTCCCGCAACGGTTTTATTACCTGTTTTTTCAAACTGTCATTCTCAATTTTGACTTTGTTTTTATCTAAGTCGGTTAATTTCTTATTCGCAGCGGCAAGATCTTTATCTAATTTTTCAATTTTATTTTTAAAAATTGAAACGCTGTCCCGCAAGGGTTTTACTATCTGCTTTTTCAAACTGTCGTTTTCCAAAGTCAGCTTTTGAATTTTTTCAATTAAATCGTTCGAATATACAGTTGAAAAACCGTATAAAACAAAAGATAAAACTACGAGTTTCTTCATTATGCATTCCTCCTTACCATTTTTTACGGAAATAATTATATGCTTGGCTATCATAATTACTCAAAAGTCTTTCCAAACTTCTATACTCATTGTTAAAAGTATTGTAGTTTATTTTGTAAATATCATTATCCAACGCCCCAAGCTGTTTTTGTAATGGTGTATAAATAATATTTGAATAATCAGATTGATAGACATATTCTTTGTATCTGTCTGCATGTTTCTGAATTTTATTGTGCAAATAAGCAATATGTTTGTTAAACAGCTTTTGTGGAATTTCGCGTAGGGCATCTTTAAGACGGGTGCAGTTATTTACCTTACCGTTATCGGGGCTATTATAGTAAGTAAATGATTTTTGAATTTTGTCGCTTACATTAGGGAAGCTGTCGTCAATTCCATAAAAAATATACG
Source organism: Candidatus Fibrimonas sp. (assembly GCA_031273195.1). GTDB lineage: Bacteria > Fibrobacterota > Fibrobacteria > Fibrobacterales > Fibrobacteraceae > Fibrimonas. The sequence goes on along the minus strand of JAISSJ010000040.1, from coordinate 13,542 downwards.
AAAATGTGTTGCAATTGTAAATAAAACTTGTAATTTCGTCGTATTTTTTCAAGACGGCGTCAATCTGATAAAAGTAATTTGCTGTACTGTCTAAATATTTTGACTTTTTTAGATTTGCCACTTCGCCACGGATGAATTCCAGGTCATTTTTATCCCATTTAGAGCCATTAAATACATACATTGCTTGTTCTGTAAATTTGGTGGCGTAGGCAGAGTAAAGATTTCGCGATAAATTCTCTTCCTGATTTTTATTATCACTTTCGCTTTTACCAAGATGACCTCCTTTGTGAAAGTCGTTGATACGATATTGAATGTCTTTGTAGAATTTTTGGCAAAAGACACTCGCAGATGCTTTTTTCAAAGAATCTATTTCACTCTCAATACGGGTGATGAATGGATTTGTAGGTGGCGGAAGAGATGTGGGCGGTTCTATATCTACCAACCATTTCCATACAAGAAACCCAATTAGAATTACTACGGCTACAGGCAACAGGATTTTTATTGCTTTCATATCATTGTCCCTCTATTAATTTTTCTAAATCTTTAAATGAATTTACAACTTTTCTGTCCACTTCTGGAATTCTTTTGAATTTCTGAAACAGCTTGTCTGTTTTCAAATATTTATCATAAAATTTCTTATAGTCCTTACTCCCCCCGTCCTTATACAAATCATCATATTTTTTTTTCGTATCGTTGCCACTATTCACCAATTTCCAAAATTCGGTATTAGAAAAATTATTTGCTTGTTGAGTTACAGGTTTAGATGGAGCGGACGTATCTGGATGTACTTGAGAGTTATCGGGAACAGGTTTTTTTTCTCCTAGTTCTTTTGCTTTCCTTGCTTGCGCTTCTTCTTTCGCTTTCGCTTTCTCTGCAGCTTTCGCTTTCTCTGCGGCTTTATCTTTCTCTTCTAACATTGCTATCTGCGTGTTGATTGTATCAGCAATATCGTTCAAATTCTTTTTGCTTGTTTGGCGGATCTTTTCGCTTATTAGTTTTTTATACTCATCCTTCGTACTATCTATTGCCTCTATTGCCCGTTTAAATTCGCCCTGCTGATTTGAATAAGTTAAAGTTAATTGTTTCAATTTATCTATATCACCACTATCTATTGCGTTACGGATGACCAAGGCACTATCTATTTTTGAGCAATAAACAGGCAGACTACTACTGGACGTTTTTCTTATTATTTTTTGAATCCAATTTGGTTTTTCTGGTTCGCAATGAGATTTTTTGATATTGTTCAAAGAATCAGGGTCTAGCAGTGTACCTTCCAGATAATTGCTAATATCGGCAATACTGGAATTGTTTTTTGTATTATTTATATTAGGTTTTATTACAACAAAGATGATAACGGCCAAAGCGACTAAAACTAAGGCGATGATTGCAATGGCAGGGACAACATTAGATTTTTTTCGGAACATTGATTTATATTTTTCTTCTATTGGTAGTTTTACAGGATTTATTGATGAAGAAATATTTGAACGTGTTAGTTCAAAATTTAACTCTTCTTTCTCAGCAGGAATAAACTGTTCGCTTGACTCATCATAGCCTGGGAGACTAACACGTATTTTTACTGGTTTATCTATCTCACCATCAACAAATTCTATGAATTTACCGCGATTACTGGGCCGCAAGTCACTATTTTTATAAACATTGAAGTCATAAAGGAACTCCCTATTATCCTTATCCTTCACAATAATTTCTATTTTTTTAGAACTATTTAAAACTAGCTTAACTCTAATTGTTGAGTCAGGCGGCGTAGCAAGTTTGCTAATCTCGTCATGCAAATTTATTTTAGCAGAAGAGAAATTAGGGTCTTTTTTTGCAGAAACCGTATATTTCTTGCTATCTTCGTAAATAGTTTTAATCTGGTAGTTATTCTCAAACACCTCTGGCTTGCTTGGGAATTTTTCAACAATTATTTTGGCATCGCTTATGGGTTTTGAATTTCTATCTTCCGTTATGAATTTAAATGTGTACTCAATAGGCTCTAGTTCCGTTTCTTTAACGGTAATTATTCTTTTGTCATAATCAATACTAATATTATCTCTGATTTCATCCAATGTTCCCTCTACTTGTCTTGGTTTATAGTGAGGCCTGGAATAATAAATTTCGAACCTGCCTTTTGGAGAAATTTTCTCTTTGCTTTTACAACTTAAACCGTTTACTCTAACTTCTGTTTTTATATCTGCGTACTCGTTGAAAAGCAGTTTGTATTTCGGCTCTAAGTCTAATTTTCCCGTGAGATCGTTTGAAGGATTGTGCTTCAATGCATTGAGCGGGTTTGAAGGCGAATCCTTTAGACTCTCTTCTACAAAGAAAACCTGCCTGCAATCACCGTATATTTTTTGATAGGGATCATTTAGGCATTTCTGTAAATCATTATTGGAAGAATAATATATATAAGCGGCTTCGGCAGTGCCTGCTTGAATATTTTCAGCATCATCAGATAAAACTGGGCGCAAACGATTTTCGTACTGGCGGACAAGAGCGTTAAATGGCACCCAGTCTTCCTGTTTATTGCCAATATTGCCATCTACAATATATTCGTGTTTGTATATGTCTGCTAATCCGTCTAAAAGTTCCTTCACTTCGTTACCGGAAAGGCATTTGTCGCCGGGAATATATACGGAAAAAGCTATATTGCCAATGGCATTGCGGTCCACATCCCAAACACCAATGTATTTTGAATAAGCACATCCGCTGTCGGCAAACGCAATGGAATAAGCGGATTGTCCAACGGTAGTTCTGTCATTTACCACATCTATACGTCTAACATCTCTGGCTATTGAGAAAGGAGCATTGGGCGTTTTGTACAAAACTTTGTAACCGCCCTTAGTACCGTGAATTATAATTTCCATACCGCCCTACTTGTTAAAGACATCTAAAATGGTTTTTCTGCTCGGAGCAATTCTATCCATGAGAATTTCAATTATTTTCGTTGCCGTACTGTTATCAAAATCACAAATTTGCTGAAGATAAACCTTACCCAGCGAAAAAGGTTCAACTGTTAATTTCCCTGCATTTATACTGTGCTTTTTGCAATGGTCTTTCAACGTATTGATAAAAGAACTAAATCTGTTATGATTCAAATGCTCTTTCGCCTTTGCAATCCGCTCATTTTCCGAACAGGGCATTAAATCGCTTTTTGTAAGTATAATATAAACGGCATCAGTATATTTTCCAAAAATTTGATTTGTATGATTACTGAAATAAGTAGAAGCCGCCTCCAAATAGTTACTTTGCGTGTATCCGGCTGCGTCTTTCTTGTTCTCCTTATCGTAATCGATAAAGAAAAAATGTATTTTACGATTATTGCTCTTCAAAAAATTATCCAAAGTATTAAAAGTGTCTTGGTGAGATTGGCTCGGCAATTCCATTCCTGCATTTTTGTAATAAAAGCATTGAAAAATTTCACCGCTGAGTTCAATTAATGAAACCGAACGTGAGAAACTTTCATCTGCTTTTTTTAATGTAAAAGGTAAATATTGCGTAGTTTCTACAGGACTTGGAGGTGGCAAAATTGCATTGCTTTCAATAAAAATATTTTTCAGCCGAGTCATATAATCATAACCCGGCCCAACAGCAATGTTCAATAGACCGGCTTTGTCTGCAGTACTCAGTAAGGCAGCTAAAGCACAAGTTTTGCCGGAACCGGGGATACCCCAAAAATATACTTCGGTATAGCCGTCCGGAATGGAAGTTGGTGTAGCACCAAGATTTAAAACAGGTGGATTGATATTGTTTATCGTTTCTATAATTGTGTCGGGGATACCGCAATCACGCAATTCGCTTGCTGTCATGGTGCCGTTCTTCAAATAACCGATTATGTCGGCTGGCGAACATGAATTGGGATTTTTTTGCAAATTATCCAAAATTTTCTGTTTAGCGATTCCTTCTTGAATGCCAATTTTTATCAAATCTTGGATTTTATCTTTTGCCTCCAGCACGTGTTTGCCTGCGGGATAATTGCTAATATAGTCTCTTAAGACAGCCTCGTTACCGTAACGAGCACGTTCCCACGCTTCATCGTCTTTTGATTCCAGTTGTTCTAGCAACCCTTTAATTTTTTTGCGCTTGGCTTCATTTAAACCTGCCGTTTTCAGATCATCAAGCATTAGTATACCTTGGTTGATATACTTAACAAGTTGCTCCTCTGGGATGCTTGAGGCGTTTGCCAATATTTTTTGTTTTTCCATAGATCCTTCTATCTCCTTTTTTGGTTAATTATAATTCATTCTCTCTAACACCGCCTGTACCGAAAATCACTTTAAGCCCGGGCCAACGAGTGTGCCGTTTTGTAATAAAATATGACAGTAACATCAATATGTATAAACCTAATGCAAAAATTATAGAAAGTAATGTAGGAATATAGAATTCTGTAAGTTTGTCAGTCACATCATTGAAGGTTAGAGGATAGTCGAAGTCCTCAGCATCCTCGCCTTTTGCGCGGAATTCGGAGAACAGTTTGAGTTCATTTTTCCAAGAATTAGTTTTACTTTCTACATGATTTACAACATCAACTATTCCAAATATAAATGCTCCATTACTTTCTGATGTATTCTTTGCTTTTGTCAACCAAGCGACAGCCACTTCTTTCATTCCGTTATTGTTGATACTATCAGAATAATTTGAAGGACGGAGTTTCTGACTCAAAATGAATATTTTGTTTCTAATCTGCGTTCCATCATCCGTGCCAACCTCAAAACCATAACTATTATATTCACTTGGGTTTACTCCTTTAGCATTCACAGTGCTAATTAAACGAGACATATACATATCCATGCGATTCCTGACATAATCTTCATAATTGTCAAACATACCTGCTGCTTGCTCAATATTAGCTGTGAGTTTTTCTTGGATGCCTGCCTTTTGTTCGTAAACGGCAAAAAAGTGCGAAAACGGAAATATCGCTACAAAGGCTATTATTCCAAAACATATCAACAATATCCCTTCTCCAATAATTTTGGATTTTGACGGTCTATCCGTCATTTTAAGACGTTTAGCCCAAAAGGCAAAACCACCTAAAGGCAGAGCAAATACCGCAGCTAGCAATATACTAACTCCTGTTTCTCCCAACGAAATAAAATTAAAGCTCAAGAAACATAAGAAACCAAATCCCAACGTTCCCGAGACATTAAATATATCAGCTAATGAAAATTTTGACTGATTCATGATTTCCTTCCCTTTTGTTTTAAGTTTGACAACTCATTATCAATTTCATTAATCTTCCGTTGCAATTTTTCTCGCTCGCGCAACAGTTCATCCCGCCTGCTGTTGGAAGGCGGAGCATTTGCGTTTCCCAAAGTGAAAGTGGTAATATGGACGGGCCCGTCTTCAATTTTTATTTTACCTGTAAATTCTTCGGTTTTGTCACCATACTTTACTAAAATTTTGTAGGAGGTTTCGTTAATATTAGCTTCATGTTGCTTGTAAAGCCATAGATAAACTCCATAAGTGCCATTTGGTGCACTGCCTTGTGGCCAATAAATATTCTCAATAGGGGTTTTACTGTCGTTCGGTTTTACATTCATATCAATTTCAAGAATTCCGCCGCTCCGGATTCGCTTGTTTTTGAACCAAACCCTATCTCCAGAAGGGTCAACACAAGCCAAATCCAAATCGTTGTAGTTTTCCCAACTTAAAAGCACTTGTACATCGCCAGTTGAAGGTGTTTCGGGGCGACTCTCACAATCAGTAAATTCGCCGGACATTACTTTTTGCAAAGCTTTATCCAATTGAATTACATTGCCGATTTTTCCGTCTGCCGCCAAACCCGTGCTTTGTAAAATGCAAATTATTTGTTCGGCGGTAAGTTCTTCATTCAAATTTTTCATCAAGGCAACCGCGCCACTTACAATCGGAGCGGCCATACTTGTTCCGTTCATTGCCCCATAGTTGTCTTTGCCAACGGTACTGTAAATATCAACTCCAGGGGCAGAAACGGTGGAGTAATCGCCATAATTACTAAAACCAGCCTTGCTATATTCGCGATTATTTTTGTCCACTGCAGAAACAATAATAAAATTCTTTGGGCGATTCATCGGGTCAACGCCTGCAAGCATATTTTCATTACCTGCTGCCGTTACAATGATTGCCTTGTGTTTGTTGGAAATTTTCATTACCTCGTTCCACAAGCGTTCCTCTTCTTTGAAATGATTGTCTTGTATATTGCGCTGTACATTTTCCGGCAAGGTGCCCTGAAACATCGGTCCGAGTGAGATGTTGATTACATCCGCGCCTTGATAAAGTGCGTACAAAACGCCGTCCAAAATAGAGGTGGTTGTCATCATTCCCTGTTTGTTTTTCACCTGAATGGGCATAAAAGCGCTTTCGGAGGCAATGCCGGAAATGCCTATTCCGTTGTCCATAATTGCGAGTGCTGTGCCAGCCACATGTGTGCCGTGGTCAACCTCTGCGGGAAAAATTTCGTTTGAATGCAGCCATACATTGTACGGCATCACAACTTTATCCTTAAACTCGGGGTGCTCCAAACTGAAACCATTATCAACTATGGCAACTGTAAGGCATCGGCCTCCGTTGCGGCTCTTGATAATATCCCACGCCTGCGGTGCATTTATCGCTTTTAAGTACCATGACTTGTTCTGGTCATTGAAAGCAGGGTCGTTGGGTGTATAATTTGTTTCAAACAACGCCTCGTCAAAGATAAAGAGTTCGTATTCGGGTGCAAACTTGGCAGGAATTTCCTGTTTTAATTGCGCTCGCTCTTCAGTGGGGACTTCTATTTGCATACGCTTTACCACATCATCGTAATACACAACTTTGTATTTATCATCGGGATATTTCGCTTTAAAATCTTTTGCCAAATCCATTATGGATTTGTCTTCGTTTTCCATCAGAATATTCAAGCGATTGCCGATAATTGCAGGATTTTCAGGGTTGCGGATAATTTCTGCCGTATCTACCGGTGGCAAAACGCCTTGATTAGGCGGCAACACTTCGCGGTATTCGGGTGGCGTTGGCACAGGCTTGTAAGGATCGCCCGGATTGTAAATCCCTCCTTTGCCACTTCGCGGGTCATCGTGAATCCAAGGTTTGTCCGCTATCGGATATGGAATCGGAGTAGCAGTATTACCACTGCAATTGCGGAATAACCAACAGAATAATAGTAAAAGCAATAACAATAATAGCAAGCACAGCAGCCATTTAAAACAGCCTTTATCTGTAAACCAAAGCCTGAAACGCCTCCACAAAGAGGGTTTTTCTTCTTTAATATTAACAACAGGTGGTTCTGGAGGTTTTGGGGGTTCGGATTTAACGATTTTATCCGGTTGTATTTCCGGTTTAACTTCTTGTGGCGGTTTGTCAACAACAGATGATTCCGGCGGTTTCTTTTTCTTCACAAAAGTATCTTTTACGGCAACACCCATTGATTTTCTTACATTGTCTCTCAATTGCATTCCCCAAACACCGAGAACAGTCTTGTTGTCAAAGCAGTATATAAAATCATCATTGATGAATTTTATCGCATTTTCAAAACATTCGGCTTCGCGGCTTTTGCCTTCATTTCGGAGCGAATCTGCAACACCTTTATAATGATTAAGCGTTTCGTTTTTGATTTGCTCATATTTTGTGCGATCTTCGCCCTGCAATTCCAACAAGTGTTGCGGGGTTTCTTTGTAAGATTTTGAATACCAATTGATGGAATCGCCCTCAATAAATGGCTCTGCCAAAAAATGACGGTATTTTTCGTCAATCCTCTTATTTACAATATTTTCAATATCATCAAAGCGCTTGAATAAATCAAATTCGCCATATTTTTGAAAATCTTTAAAATATGTCGTATATTGGGCCGTGCTGCAAAGTTTTTCTATTTTTGCCATAATTTCCTAATAGTTAATTGTTTGACATTGCTCCAGAATTTTTCCCAACTCTTCATTCGCAATCGGGTCGTAATCAGGCACGCCGCTTGCCGTAACAAATCCCGCTTTCAACAAATCGCTCCACATTATATAGCTACGGTAGTTTGGCAATCGTTTTGCCTTTGCCGGAAGAGGATTCTGATTTAACAATTCAGATAAATTTCCCATATCCGTTATCAATTGGGCGGCTTCTTCTTTGGAATTTTGTTCAAACTTCAGATCATCGTGTTCCCAGGACAGTTCCTTGGTGATATTGTCTCGTACATTTTTCAGATCGTTAAAGTTTGATTCATCGTAATATTCCAATCCTACGGAATTGATAAACCTGTTGATAATTTCCGTACTGATATCGGCAATCATTTCATAAACGTCTTCAATATTGCGGTAGCCATCAACGTAATGCCTGGTTCTTTCCGCAATGATTTTTGAAATTTGCAATTTTTCAAACAAGCGGCGCAGCATGGCTTGAATGTCCTTCAAGCCTTCTGTGGAAAATATATTGGCAAGATTTTGCTGATTTTCAAGCATATGATGTTCAAACCAGTAAACTTCCAGCGCATCTGCCAGTACTTGCGAGAAATTTTTTACGCGTTCGGCGTTACCATAGAACAATTCATTCAAATTAATTCCTTCTTCTTTTTCAAAAAAATCTTGACACTCTTTTAGTGTTTGCATTTCAAATTTAACACGCAAACGTTCCAAATTGGCTTCAAAAGTATCTTTGGGATTAAGTTCAGGCACTTTTAAGCGAAGTCCGTTGTATTTGTCCATGCTTACTATATCACGACGCTCAATGTCGCGAATTTTTTTGAGATACACTGCGAAAATATCGCTTTGGCTCAACATCAATTCCTTCATCATAGTTCCGAAGAAATAGGGATTTGCTCCAAATGCAGAAGCTAGCTTTGCCTGAATAACACCTGCCTTTCTTATTGCCCGCAATAGATTTTCCGCCTTATCGGGGCTATTGTAATAATCCTTTAGCAAGCCCAGAATATCTTGCGTAATGGCATTGAGTTCCCTTACTGTTTTTTCGCGGCGGGCAATATCAATATTATTCGCCGCAATCGTAAGCTTGTCGATAATCAATTTTGTACCGTCTTTGTTAATGCTTGCTGCTTCGTCCCATGATTCGGCGGGATTTTCAAAATGGCGTTTTACAAAATCGTAGTTTATAAAGGACTCGCGAAGCTTATCTTTGAAATCAGCGTAGCCTGAAGGGATAACTTCTTCCAATTCTTTTTTGTGTTCGTTGTACCCTTTAAAAATATGACTGATGGTATCTGATTTTTCAAAGTCACGTAACAGGAAAATATTTTGGAATTTTGAATTGGAAGTTGTCCAGTTTTCAAACCACGGATAAATTTTCGTATTTAACATTTGCGTTGCAAGCGTATTTTCAAAGCGTTGATACCAGCGATAGTTTAACTGAGTATCATCGCCAGTCTTATCTAGCTGCGGATTGTATTGCAGGTTTACATTAAAAAAAGTTCCGATAATAAACAAAGGTGGAATTTTTGACTTGCCGACAAAAATTTCTCTTTTTTCAGGTGTTTCGCCGACAATTCTATTTATCCAGTTATCCAGCATTTCAGGCATTGCTCGCTGCCCTGGTTGCTCGTGTTTAGAACAGAAAAGCAGAACATTGATTTTTTCGGCATCGGAATATTTGTTAAAAAGATATGCTACTTTTCCACGCAATACCAATTCCGGAATAATTTCGGTTTTGACTTCATTTTGCGGCAAAGTCAGGCGAGAACGTGCGCCCGGGAAGTCAAGCAAGTCGGTTTCTTTCAGAAACGGTTTGCTTTCAAGCAATGTTGCTGGCTGACTGAAAACCAGTTCGGCAGACAAAGCGCACAAATACGATTTTGCAAAATTGATCTCGCATTCTCCGCACAAAACAGTTGTATCTTCTTTATAATCAGATTCTATTCTATCGGGCGATTCATAAATTTCTTTCAAGCGTTTCACATCAAGCAATGTCCCGTGCTTATACAAAACAGATTCCAATGGCAAATAAACAATATTGGAAAAATTAAGTTTCTCGTATTCTGCAATCAATTTGTCAAAAAGCGATGTAAATTTTTCATTTTTATACCATAATAACGAAAAAATATCTTTCCATTCGTTTGGTTTTGCTTTGGAAATCAATAGCGAAATTTCGGCAAAAAAGCAAGAATTAAGTACATTATTCGCTTTTGGAATATAGTCTTTAAAATAATCCTGCATATCCAGTACGTTATCTTCGTTTAAGACGTTTTGTTGCTGTTGTTTGCCTTGCAAATATAATTTCAGCTTGTCAATCTCCGTATTAATTTGTTCGGTTTGCCAGGTTAGTTCGTGAACGGGTTTTAAATCTGTGTAAAAACTATCGCAAAGTACCAAAACAATATCAGCAGGTGAAAGCAGAATGGCTTTTACCGGAAAATTTTGATTTACAGGTTTATAATTTACCGAAAAACGCGAAACCAAACTTGTAGATTCCGAGCCGCCACCCGGAGGATTTATTTCTTCAATGAAATTATGGACAACTTTGTTTTTGTCTGTGATGCCGAATGGTTTACCTGCTTCCGACAATAAGCTACTGATAAGATAGGATTTGCCAGCCTGACTTTCTCCATACATTGCTGCGGCAGGATTACCTTCCAAAGCAAATTTTTTGCGGTTCAGCTTGCGACGAAAATTGACAAGCTTGCGATAGGCGTTTTCTCCTTTTGCGCCTCGCATTGAATCCGCTTTATTTACCCATTTTATGGATTTTTCAATTATTTCAAGTTGAGTATTTATTTTTTGCTCCATTGTGATTTCCTTCTGATGATGGGTTCAAATTTTCAAACGCTCCCGAATCAAGCCAATAATTTTCGTTTTCACTCATGCTTTGTACTTGTAACATGAAATAAACAGCGGGTAAATCTTCGCGATTGCGGTCTTCTACAGATTCTATTTTCAAAGTTTCTTTGTCTTCCAGATAATTTTCACGTACAATACTGATATTATATGGGGCTAATTTTCGCAATCGTCCGATTTCATTGTGAACAGCAGCTTTTATTTCACCCTTATTATCGTTTTCCAGTTCCAATCTGTTTTTCATGTTTTCTTCAATCTTATCAAGGTTGAAATCAAGCACATAAAACTGACGGGTAGGATATGACGGAGAATTTAACTGACGGGTCCAAATCCGCAGAGGCAATTTTGTCACTTCTATCGTAGCGTTGTTCAGTTCGGGTTTGATAAACGCTTCCTTATTTTCGGATACGGCAAAATATTCGGTTGTAGGCTGCATTTTCTTTATTAACTCGCTTAAATCCAATGAAAACCCCTCTAAACCGCCTCTTGCGGAAGCATAATTGCCAATCATTGCGCCAACAGCAACAATAGATTTTGCATCCCTGAAAAACCCTTTGCCATCGTGGAACGGATACCAGGTGCCTATTCGGTAATTATTCAAAGTTATCAGCCTGTTGGGAGAAACGGCATAATATTTCAAAAACAAATCGGCAAGCGGTTTTAGTGAAGTTGGGCGGCCGGAAAGCAATACGATATCGCAACCATAATACGACAATATAGTGGAGATCTTGCCGACCAAGGCATCAAAAATGCTTTCTGCAATTTTTGAAACAATATCCTTGTCGTAATTCCATTGCAAATCTTCAATCTCAAAGCCAAAATGTTTTTTAAAATGTTCCGATACTCTTTCGGTTGGCTCGTTGTTTGCAAAAATATCGTTGAAAGCAAAGGTTCCCTTTTCCACTTTGTTTTCGTTCAGCAATTCGAGAAAATGCGATACCACTGGAACGGAAACCTGCAAATTGAATTCGCTGCGAATTTGACGGCGGGTAATGTCTTGCAAGGCATCATCGGGGCCAAAAAAGCCATGAATTTTTTCCGCAATTCTGTTTGCTCCACTTGCTATCAAATACTTTTGTATAACGGCATATTGCCCTTCAATTACAAGTTTCCGTATCAAGTCTTTTAATAAATCGTCTCCGGCAATGTAGAAACTTTCCCAAAAAAGCGGTACAGGCGTTAATTTGCATTGTCCCGCATCATTGTATTTATAAGCGGCAATCATCACGTCGGTTGTGCCTGCGCCTATATCTACCGAGCCGATTGTCAGCGATTTTTTATTGTAACCATCCAAATCTTTTCGCTTTTTTCCGTAAAAATCAAAATATTCCTGGCAATTACTCCGATAACGCTTAGTAATTTCAGCATACAGGTACACGAATTGCGCGCAAGTTGCTTCATCGTAAATCCATTCATTGCGTTCATCGGTTCTTTGCAAATTCTTTACCGAAGGAATAACCCGAACTTTACTTCTCGCTTCCTTTTCGTCCAATTCTTCTGTATAGGTTCCGGCATAAAAGCGATCTAATATGATTGCGGCATCCTCGGCGCATTTTCGCAGGGCAATTTGTTCAACCCGCGACATTGCGGTAGGGCAGGTAATAATAATGCGAACTATGCTGCGCGGTTTGTTTTCCCAACCCCATTTGTGCCGAAATTCATAGCTGTTGATCTGCATTTTTGCCTGTGCCAGAATCTCAATAAAACCGAAAGTCATCAGTGCTTTGCGGGAATAAGATTTATCAATTCCGCCAATGCCTTCTATATTTAACGAGCCATCGGAATTTAACTGTTCCGAAATGCCTTTTATTCTAACCGGTTTGCTCTGTTCGTCAGGCAAAGTCACGAATTTCCATTCCTTTTGCTGAGGTTTGTTGTCCCACAAAAAACGTTTAGGGCTTGAAAAAGTAGTGATTTTTTCTATTCCCGTGTTCTGATTTACGGATTTGTGTATCAACTCGTTTGCCTCTATTCCAAGCCGTATCATGCTTGGGTAAGTAAATTGCGAACTTCCTTTTTTTAGGCATCCGCCAAAATCGGCTTCGTGGAACGCCAAACGCATATCAAAGGAATCGCGATAGCGGTTAAGTTCTCCATTTTTGAGTGGATTGGAAAAATTCTGCAATTGCAACGGCTCTACATCAGTAAATTTGCTATCGTCAAATAAAACGGCACAAGTACGAGAATTTCCCATGTCAACAAGCAAATCCACAGCGCCGATTTCTACATTTTTATCGGAATATAAAGTTATTTTTGGCTGTATTTTCAATTGTTGAATATACTTGTTGATAAACACGAATTGAGCTATATAATTCATTTTCGGCTTCTTCACCTTTTTATTTTCAAACTCTTCTTTTGTACAGTTATGAAAATATTTTAACAGAATCTCATCAACCCAATCGCAGTCAATTTCTTTTGTGGAATCACTTGCAAAATCCTTATAAATGTGTTTTGTGCAAAAATCAAGCAATGAAAATTCGTTGTCGCACAAAGCAAAATCTTTTGAATCTTCGTTAATAAAGACAGGCATTTCCTGTAAATCTTCCTCTTCGTAACCTTCACCCTCGTAAATTGTTCGGGTATCGAAAGCCAAAAGCAGATTATATTTTTTAACATTGCTGACAGTAGCAGCAGTATCGGGAATTAATTTAAAGCGACACCAGTTTATAGGCCCAAAATCCGATTGCCCGTTTCCCTTTAATTTAAAAAACGGAAATGGCAGCCAACGGTTTTCAAGCTTTTCCCAACGACAACGGTTAAGTGTCATTTGAAAACAGTCCGCCCCGCCTTCTTCGGTTTCCATAGG
>JAISSJ010000052.1 GCA_031273195.1 Candidatus Fibrimonas sp. | reverse complement strand
GCGAGGCCTGCGGCATCGTCTTGAGCGCGGTTTATCTTCAAGCCGGTGGAGAGCTTTTCCAAACTCTTGCCCATGGCATTGTTGTTCTGATGCAACGCATGTTGCGTTATCATCGCGTTAATGTTGTGATTGATTTGCATAACAAACTCCTTTGAATGTTAGAAAAGCTCCAATCAAAAGCTTTTCGGGTGTTTCTGAAGATTATCTATGCGATAATCGTGCCAGAAACACGGAATTTGCATGAAAAAAATATTTTTTTTTACTGCTTAAACAATTGTCTCAGGTTTTACTTTAAGTTTCGCTTTAACTTTAAGTTCTGCTTTAATAAACACCCTCATCGTCAACCTCCGGCGGAGGCGGTGAGCCTCCGTAAGGGTCGCCTTCTATGTCAATGAGTTTTGAGGAGTTTGTCCAGTCTGCGCCCCTGAACTTCTGGGGGTCAATCTCTTCCCACCTCAAACGGGTGATAACTTCGTCTGTCTTATAGTTTATGTATTCCCAGGTTAAACCGCCGTCCAGTTCCCTGTCCGGCGGCCCCCAAAGGAGGTTCACCAGGTTCTTGTTCATGCCCTTCTCTATGTAGCCCGCCAGAAAGATTTTTTTCAGGCGGGCATCTATGCCAAAGCCCTCTTGCACAACATCGTAGTTGCGCTCGTCTGCCGGAATGCCTCTCTCTATCAAGATGGGCGATTGTTGTCTATTGGCGCAGGAAATTAGCGCGCCAACCGCTAATATTGCTAAAAAAGTTTTCTTCATGCCTATAAAATAGTATTTTTTACGGCTGTGCGGCGATTTTTTTTGGTTTTAGCTCTATTTTGCGGCAGTTTTGCCTCTAATGCGCCTTTTTTGGTGCTTGGGCCAAACATAGAGTATGGGGTAGCTGGAGCGGCAGCCCCGGCATATGTAAAGGGGGCCTTTGTTCCTCAGGCAAACGCGAACTTTGAATTTTCCTGGATTGAGCCTTTGGGAACGGACTATTATGGGGTTTGGAAGCCCAATAAAATAAACTACATGAGATTTTTTGCCAGTGCGGAGCTTTCCCCCTTTTACGGAGCCGTGAGGGTAGGGTTGGGCTTTGCCCCCTTGCCGCCTCCTTTTGCCGTTCTGGAGCTTCGCTTTGTTTACTCAAATGAAAATCTGTTATGGAGCGATGTTGAAATGCCCATGAAGCCAAGCGAGCAACCTTCCATAGGTGATGTTTGGAATGCAGGGTATATGTTTGACCGTTTTTACAACCGTTCTTCCCATGCTTTAATACAGAGCTTTGACACGCAACTGGGCGGGCGGTATGATTCGCATAATTTCAATTTTTCCTTTTTGTTCCATTTCGCTCTTATAGACGTAAATTCGGATTACGACAAAAAGAGTTTTGACTATATGCGCGGCATTCCGCTTTACAGCAGGGATTACATAGTTGCCGAGGAGCTTTTTGCCGCTTATAATTTCGGCAGGAATTTCTCATGGAGCGCGGAGTTCTCATCTATGTTTTCCGGCAGGCGGTTTCAATTCTATTCGCCGTTCCAGTCTTACGACAAGGAGCCTCTCTATTATTATATAATATCAACAGGCCCCTTATGGAGATTTGACGATGGCCGCTCTTATCTCTCCGTAAGCCCCGGTTTTTTCACACGTAGCAGTAGCAGCACAGTCTTTAATGATCCCATTAAAGAGCGAATTTTGCTGTCAATTCAATACAAATGCTTTTGGGATTTCAGGTTTGGGAAAAAAACATCGGACATAGACGGCTTGTAAGGGCAAAGCGATATGGATTTGGAACTGAACAAGCAAGCGATTTTAACCCGAATAGCCAAGGCCTGTGAAGCCTCCGGGCGCAGCCCTGCAAGCGTCCGCCTGATTTGGGTAAGCAAAACGCAGCCGGTTTCTGCGGTGGAAAGCGCAATAGCCTTGGGTGCAAGGGATTTTGGCGAAAACCGTGTTCAAGAGGCTTTGGAGAAATTTTTGCCGCAAAGGGAAGGTATTGTTTGCAGAATAATAGGCCCCGTGCAAAAGAACAAGTTGCGAAAAGCGTTGCAGGTAGCGCAAGCTATAGACACCGTTGCAGACTTGGAAAGCGTGAATAAACTGGAAGCTCTGTGCGAAGAGGCGGGCAAAAATCTGGAAATTCTTTTTCAGGTGAACGCCTCGGAAGAAGCCACAAAAAGCGGGCTTTCCATGCAGGAAGCCCTTGACTTTTTAAGCAGCTTGCCGGAACCCAAAAGGCTTGTTTACAAAGGGCTGATGACAATAGGCAAAAACACTGGCAACCCGGAAGACTCCAGGGCTTGCTTTGCCTTTTTAAGAAACTTGCGAGACAAGCTTTTTAACTCCCAACCCAAATTCAAAGACTTCACCGAGCTGTCAATGGGCATGACCGATGATTTGGAAATAGCCATAGCAGAAGGCTCAACAATGGCAAGGGTTGGAACGGCGCTGTTTGGGAGGCGGTAAAATAGCGTTTTCTATATTACCTCACATGGTAAAACATCTGGTTCTTTGGAAAATGAAGCCTATGGCGGATAACCGCACGGGGAAGGAAAATGCGGAAGTTTTAGTGCAGAGATTAAATGCCTTGAAGAGCATAATTCCAGGTGCTGTTTCAATAGAAGCCGGCGTTAATTTCAATAACACTGCGGCAGCCTACGATGTAGGCTTGCACACGGTTTTCAAAACAAAAGAGGATTTGGAAGCATACCAAAATCACCCCGCCCATGTTAAGATTGCAGAGTGGGTAAAGAGCGGAATTGCAGAGGCCAGAGTGGTAGCGGATTTTGAAATATAGAGGTTTTTGATGACCCCGGAAATAGAAACCTTAAGGCAGAAATTGGATTTAATAGAAGACAAACTGATTTCGCTTCTAAATGAACGTGTGGAGTATGTGCTTGAAATAGGAAGGATAAAACGTGAACAGGGGTTGCCCATAACGGACCCCAAAAGGGAAGAGACAATTTTGAACAGAGTAGCGCAAAAAAATCCTGGGCCTATGAGCGATGAGTTTGTAAAGGAGATTTTTAAAAAGATAATAGAGGAGTCTATTAAAATGGAGAGCTGTGGCTAAACTCATCACATTAGTCGGTTTCGGTTTGCTTGCGGGGTCGGTTGCGGCTGCGGTTAAGCAGGCGGGGTTGCAGACGGCAATTCGTGTGGTTAGCTCAAAGAGAACCTTGCAAAAAGCCAGGGAACTCTCTTTGGCAGATGAATTTTTTGAATACGAGGACGTTCAAAACTGGCTGCCGAACTCGGATTTGATTTTATTGTGCAGCCCCATAAAACATATTTTGGCGATTATAGAAGTTCTGAAAAATAATGCGGGATTGCTGGACCGTGAGACTGTGGTAAGTGATTTTGGAAGCACAAAGGAACAGATTTGCAGCATGGGTTTTGCCTTGCCCGAACCTTATGTTTTTGTGGGCGGGCACCCTATGGCAGGGTCTGAAAAGCACGGCTTTGGGCATAGCGACCCCTCTCTTTTTGAAAATGCCTACTGGCTTTACTGCTTGCCTAAAAACTTAACGGAAGTGCCGGAAATTTTAAATGAGCTTTTGGTTTTTTTGGGCAGCCGCCCTATACGGATTTTGCCGGACGAACACGACTTTGCAATGGCGTGGCTTAGCCATGCGCCGCAGCTTTTGAGCACTTCAATAGCGGCGGGTATTTCCCAAAACACGGCAAAGAATCATTTGCATCTGGCGGGTCGCGGCTTCAGGGATATGACCCGCATTGCCGGCTCGTCTTGGGGAGTGTGGAAGGATATTCTGGAAACCAACAAAAAAAATATAACGGAAGCCCTTGGAACTTATACGGAAAAAGTGTTGGAAATAAAAAGAGAGCTTGCCGCCGAGCAACTGGACGAGCTTAAAGACAGTTTTTTGCGCGGCAACCAAACAAGAGCCAATTTGGAAGCGGGAAAAAATTATGCCTATCCGCTTTATGAAATTGTGGTGCATATACCGGACGAACCCGGGTCAATATTAAAAAGTTTAAGCCCCCTTGCGGAAAAAAACATAAATATCAGAGATATTGAGCTTATGAAAGTCAGGGAAGGCATTGGCGGAACCCTGCTTTTGGCGTTCAGGGCGGAAGACGATGCCGATAATGCTATTGAAATTTTGGAGAACAACGGAATATATGCGAGGAAAAGAACATAATGCCTTTTGCAGCTAGAGTTTCTGATATGCATACATGCCCGGCGCAAATTCCGGGAACGCCGTCCATTCCACATGTTGGCGGCGCAATTACAAGCGGAGCCTCAAATGTTTTAATAGGCAAAATGCCCGCTGCTGCGGCAGGGGATTCCTGTTTTTGCGTTGGAGTGCCGGACACAATTGCCCAAGGTTCAGGCTCCGTGCTAATAAACAAAAAGCCCGCAGCCCGAACCGGCGATTCCACCGCTCATGGCGGGACGGTCACAAGCGGCTGTTCAACCGTCCTCATCGGGGATTGAAAGTAGATGAGCATAACCGGCATAAAAGGCGAATTTGAACTCCACACGGAAAAAGAAGCTTTTTTCAACTGTGCATTTTTAGCGGCCCTTTCAAACGGCAATTCCATTATACACAAAGTTAAGGCAACACCGGAATTTGCCATTTTTGCGGATTATCTAAGAGAGCTTGGCGCAACCGTTAACGCAAACGAAGAGCAATGGGAAATTGTAGGCGTGAATTTCAAATGTGAAAAGGATTTGAATTTGGAATGGGTGGGGAATGAATTGCCTCATCAAAAGCGGAATAAAAAAATAATAGAGAGCTTGCTCGGCGGAACCCCTTTTCATTGCGAAGAAAAGGTTGCCGTGAAAAATTCCCTGATCAGGGAATTGGCAACCTTTGGCGCAGAGTTGGAATGGAAGCAGGATGGCCCTGATGAAAACGACCAGTTTGCAAAACGCATGGCCAGAATGCAGGGAATAAAAAACGAGAGAAAATGGATTTGCGATATTCCCCCCGTGCCGTCTCTTTTGGCAAGGGACAGGTTCATAGCGGGCGATGTGACGGAAGCCGCTTTTTTGGCTTTGGCCGCTTCTTTGATTCCCGATTCGGAAATAACTATAAAGTCGGTGAGCCTGGATGCGAGCCGTGCGGGGATTTTCGGAGCGTTTAAAAGATTGGGCGCAGATGTTGAGGTTATTTCCCGCCATGAAAGGGGCAACGATATTTGGGGCGATTTAAAAGTTAAAAGCGCAAAGGAGCTTGCAGGCAAGCGTCTTGGCACGGAAATTCTATCCACCTGCCTTGACGAAATTCCTTTGCTGGTTGCGCTGGCTTGTTTTGCCGAAGGCGAAACAATTTTAAAATTGCCGCAATGGGCTGCAGATTTTTGCAAGCCCGTTTTATCAATCCTTTACGAAAATCTAAAAGTTGCAGGCGTAGAATCCGGCCTTTACGAAGACGGCTTAATACTGCGCGGTAAAGCCGAAATTGAGGGCGAAGGTTTTGACTGCAAAAGCAATCCGGTTATAGGCCTTGCGTTGCACGTTTTGAACAAAAAGGCAAAAGGGAAAAATGATGTTATGGGAATTGAATGTGTGGAAAATGTTTATCCGGGAATTTTAGGATTTGTAAAATGAAAATCGGCATAGTATCACGTAAAGAACAAAATCTCAAGCTGCTGGAAGCGTTGAAAGCCATAGAGCTTTGGGGCAAAAACCGCAGCGATAAAATAGTTTACGCTCCGGAGGCTCGCTTAAAAGAATGCGATGTTTTGGTTGCCATAGGCGGAGACGGCACGGTGCTTTCTGCGGCGCACATAGCTTGCGGAAAGCAAATCCCGATAGTGGGCATAAATGCCGGGCGCACCGGCTTTTTGGCGGAGTACAAGCTGGAGGAAATTCCCGTTGTTTTGGATGCCCTTTCAACCGGAAAATTCAACACCCAAGACCGCTTAATGCTGGACTGCAACGTTTATTTAAAGAACAAAAAAATTTTAAGCCGCACCGTTTTGAATGAAGTATTCATACACGCTCACGCTCCGGAAAGGATGATTAACCTTGAAGTTAAAATCAACGACAAATTTTTAACGGAATATTGGGCAGACAGCTTGATACTTGCCACGCCCACAGGCTCAACGGCTTACAACCTTGCGGCAGGGGGCCCCATAATATACCCTTCGGCGGAGGCTTTTGTTTTGAATCCGGTTAATCCGAGGAGCCTCTCGGTGAGGCCCATTGTTATTCCGGCTTCTTCGGTTTGCAAAATAAAATGCGTTGCGGGAAGCGCAGCGGAAATGGTTTTTGACGGTCATTTCACCGAGCAGTTGGACGAGAAGGCCCAGTTGAGAATTTGCCGCAGCAGCCATGTAACCCGTTTTGCCCACACCGGCGACTCCGGCTTTGTCCCGGCTTTGAGGGAAAAGCTGGGCTGGACGGGAAAGATGAAAATTTAGTGGGCCCACCAGGACTTGAACCTGGGACCAGCGGATTATGAGTCCGCTGCTCTAACCAACTGAGCTATAGGCCCGTGGGCTGTAATATAGTAAAATCATTGAGTTTGTTCTCTTGGCAATTGTTCAGCCATTCCTCCAGTTCGCAAGAAATGCTCTCTTTTTCGGCTTTCGGCAAATGCTTGGAATTTTTAATTTTATTCAATATCTTCATCATGTCTTTGCGATTGAGTTTTCCTATTTTTCTAATTACAAGTTCATCGCCTAGCAAATGAGCTTTGTGGCAGCCTACATGGCTGTCGTGTTTCAAAAAACCATAATCGGATGATTTAATCTCAAAGTCGTCATACATTTCACGATGGAGCGAGTTGATGTAGAAGTATTTGCTGCTGGAAGATATGCATACACAAAACTTTTCATAGCTATGCGGCAATATCTTTGAAACATCCATGAGGATGATGTCGGATATGTCAGGCATTCATATGACCATCGTGTATGAAGATAATTGCAAATCTTCTTTCAGCCAATCCTCATCTATGAAGTCTTCAAATGGTATAGGCACTTTTTCCAAAATACCTTTTCTATCCCAATTGTTTTTCCAAGCCGTCTCTTTGTGATTTTTGTTTTTTACTTCTTCAAAACTCAATCCTGCGTATTCTTTATAGCCATGCTCAAGAGCTTCTATGTCGGATTCGGAGAATAAATCCATTATCGGATGACGCTCGGCAAACAATGAGTTTTCATACCTTGCAAAACCTATTCCTAGCTGCTCGCTGGCTTCGCTGTAAAGCCAGTTCGGCACGATTCCGTATCTCATGGCTACGTAAGCATCGCCGGTTATCGGGCTGCCATATGCGTTCAAGTGGTATTTCTCGGCTTCAAACATCATTTTCCAAATGCGATACATGTCTTTTTCGCCTCTTTGGATTAGCCAAAGAACGCATTCAATAGCCTTTTGCTTGTTGATTTTGAATTCTATAGCCATAGCGAGCTCCGTTTTATGGTCAGTTGCTCATAATATAGAAATTTGAGAATAGTTTCGCTTCCAGACACCGGACAAATACGTTTCCACGATAGCCTTGCGAGTAAGATACGGCTGAAAATCCCATAGTTTTCAGCATAAGGTCTATTCTTTGCTTTTTCGACGATATTTTGCACTGCTTGAACAATTCTTGAAGGTTTAGTGGGCCCACCAGGACTTGAACCTGGGACCAGCGGATTATGAGTCCGCTGCTCTAACCAACTGAGCTATAGGCCCGTGGGCTGTAATATAGTAAATTTCCTTCCTATAACTTTCTATTTCGGCGGCGATAACATCTTCGGTTATGCCATATTTCTTGCCGTGTTCGTTGCCTTTGTCTAATAACCTTCTAATGTTTTCCCTTGCTGTTTTTTTCTCGTGCTCCCAAAAGGCATTCTTATATTGGGCAGGCACCTCTATAACGCCATTCTTTGCGACTGTTTCAAACTCAACAACCGCAGGTCTTGCCAAAACTGTTGCCATACTCATAAAATACCTCTAACGAATAATATAGTAACAAAACTTGTATTAAGCTACTTTTTTAATTCAAAACTCAAATTAAGTAAATATGGGCAAGTTAAAAAGTAAGTTACCTGTCTGACAGCATTTCCCATACCCTATATTGTCTGAACTTTGATTCACTTGATTTAAGGATTAACAGGATTGTGCAAATATCATCCCTGCAATGGCGTTTATTATCCTATTGAGATTTAAATGGGCGGCGGGTGCGGATGCATTTTATGCCCGTTTCTATTTCATATAGTAAAATGAGGCAACTTCAAAGAAAATGCTTGTAATTAATGTTCAAAGCCTTCCCCAGCTTTATAGCCATCTTCTTGCCTATCGGAGCGCGTCCGTTTTCCATGTCCGATATTTGGCGAGGCTCAATACCCAGCTTCTCCGCAAGTTCCTTCTGTTTCATCTCGCGCATAGTGCGCAGGCTGCGGAGCGCATCGCCTGGTTTAATGGCTGCTGCTTTTTCCTTGAACCAGTCCCAATCGTCAATGTTCACAAGTTCGTCTTCTTTGCTTTCCTCAACCCGGCAGTTTTTTCACGGCCTTCTGGATTGATTTTTTAAGCACAACTTTAAACACTCCCATAATATACATTTTTTTTGTGTAAAAAAATCCACCCCCGCAGGCCTCCCAAAAATTCAAAATCTTACTTCGTATCTTTCCTTGCCTACGGCTGGCGGCGGGCTTCGCCTTAGTCCTGCAGACAACGAACTGGATACAAGTAAGACTTGTTGCTGTTGCGCCAGATTGCGTTGTCGCCGTCGTAGTGCATGCCCCGGCGGTAGGCGCCGTAGCTATTGAACTCGCTGGCACTCCACCAGTAGCCGTAGTCGCCGACATCGTCGAAACTGCCATCCGAGTAGCCGTAGCCGCCCGGCAGGGCCGAAAATCCGTACTGGTCTGTACCATTGCCGTTGTTATACCAACCGCTCTTTGCCTTTAAATATTTGCCCGCCGTAGGGCTTTCGTAAGGACTTTCTGTGCCTTTGTTGCCATCTACATAACGGAACAATTTATCACAATCGTCACTGCTTGGAATATGCCAACCACTAGGGCAAATGCCACGATGAGGCGACTGTATCTGGCTTGAGCATTTTTGGGAATTGCAGCTTGCTGGAAAAGCCATTGCCGTTGACCAATTGTAAAGGCGACCGTAGGTAGTGCAGTTTAACTCTGAATTGTCATAGCATCTGCTGCCCTCTGCATTGTAATTCAAATTGCGGGCAAACCACGTTTGAGTACCAATAACCACCGTTTGATAAGTTTCACCACCGTAGGTTACAGGAGTACCATAAATAACATTAGAAGTTGAATTAGAACTAAGAACTGACGGACTAGAATAGCTGGAACTGCTTCGTTGTACAGGCGGAACATATACGCTGGAACTGCTTGGTGGCGGTGGATAATTAGGACAAGCATCCACTGTCTGCCCCCATTCCCAATCGCAATCGTTTTCATCTTTCATCTCAAAACAGCCGCCACCCCATTGATTAAAAGGGCCATAATCGCAATATTTGCCGAAGTTGCTAATGCTACCACCTATGCTTGAACTGCTGCTGTCCCCTGCTCCGTTGCTGTTTTCGTTAGGTGCCGGGATGATTTCATTACCGGAACAAGAGAATAAGATGAATGCTATAGCTGTAAAAATAACCGCCGTCTTTGGATTCCAAAGAGATGACGTATTGTTATTGCCTATAGCATTGGTATGCCCGTTTTTCGTGGCATTACCGCATTTAGTACAAAATGGCATAAAGCCTCCTTTGGTTAAGATTGAAATTCATAAAACTCACTTAATTTTTGCTTTTTAGTTCGTTCAACAAGTCTTCTAATTTATTCATTCGTTTCTCTAAATTTTCCATTCTGGTATTTCCTTCAATTATGACTGATAAAACCTTGTTAATTTCTTTAAAGTCCATAATTTCTTTTTTTGCATCTTCACAATAAGATTTAATGTTCATCAAATTTTCTTTTTCCTTTTCAATGTAACCTTTGACATCTTCAAATGATTTTTTAAAATTCTCATTTTGTTTATTCAATTCTTCTTTTTGTTTGTTAAATTCATTACTTAGAGTATTTCCTAAATCTTTAACTTTAGTTTCTAAATTTGTTTTAAATTGCTTATTGAAATAATTTAAAATTATCGGAGTAACAATGTTGAGAATAGCAACAATTACGCCAACAGTAGCAACCGCTATACCAATCTTTGTCAAAAAATCTGAGAAAGAACTTTGTAATTGCTCAAAAGCTCTACTATAAAACTCTTGCACATTTTTCAATGCTTCAAGCGTGGTTATAGTATCACCATTAGCTTGAACCGTGTTTAAAACGGACACTGCGACTGAAACAGAATCTTGCATAACCTTTTACTCCTATCTTCCCGTAGTTTACCCCTCCAAACCCGGGAACCGT
>JAISSJ010000050.1 GCA_031273195.1 Candidatus Fibrimonas sp. | reverse complement strand
TTATATGCTATTAAGGAGGTTGCGCCGCTCCCCCTCAAAACACTTGGTATAGTTCTAATGCTTTTTAAATTATCGCCAACCGAGCTGCGGTTCATAAGATTTTTCCATGTTTTGCCGGTATCTGCCGAGAACAAAATTCCGTTGCCATAGGTTGCAACAGCTAACCCTTGAACGCCGGAATTTATGGGAAAATCCGCAACGGCAACTACAAATTCCGAACCGGGCATTTCAACAACGGAATTTCCTTTCAGCAAAAATCCGTAATTGCTCTGCAAGCCAAGGGCAGCGGAAAAAATTTCGTTCCCTATTTGCACTTTGGAATTTATAGCCGCTTCTATTCCATTGACCGTGATTTTCTCCGGCGAAAAACCTTCGTAAACCAAAATCGGATTGTTGAGTTCGTTTTTTATGGCGAGGGGCAGCGAGTCGCTTGCATAGATGTTGTTCAATTTGAAAATTCTGTTTTTATATTCTGCGATTCCCACGGTTTTTGTGAAATACCCGTTTTGAATTCCGTAGTAGGGCATATAAAGGGTTGTTTTGCTCTCGTCATAAATCCACAGCGATTTTCTGTATTTGCCAGTGTTGTCTGCTAGGAGAAGGTCGTGAACCAGCGAAAATTCCTTTGGAAACGTATTGTTTTCTATTCCTCCAAATTGCAGTTCGCCGCCCTCCAAATTCACCTGTATTTTATTTATGGCGCTTACGGATTCCCCTCTTGAAACCGCCAAAACCTCGCCGTCCCTAACGGACGGCATAACGGCAAAAATAAAATTGCTCGCCAGCTTTGGCTCTGCGGCAAAGGCGGTGGCGAGCGAGAATATTATTATCAGGAACAAGGGCACAGATTATCCCATCAAAACCTCTACCACATGTTTTTTGCCCACCAAAAACGGGATAATGCAGCCTACAATCTCTCTGCCGTCAACGGTTATGGTTTTAACACCTTTGCTCACGCCTTTGGGATTTTTCACATGGATTTCATAGACAACGTTGCGGAATTTGCGGATAACGCTGAATTCCTTCCACACCTTGGGAATGCAGGGGTTTATGGACAAGCCTTTGAACGTGGCTTTTATTCCCAGAATGTACTGGGTTGCAGCCTGATATGTCCAGGAGCTTGTGCCACTCAACCACGCATTGCGCGCCAAACCGAACAGCTTGTGCTCGTCCCCTAAAATGTTCTGCGGGTAGCAGTAAGGCTCGGACTCAAATTCGTCTATCAAGCCGTTGTTCTTTGCGGCGGGGTTTATTTGATTGTAATACTGGAAGGCTCTGTTGCCGTTGCCTACTATGGTTTCCGCAATCATAATCCAGGGGTTTGCGTGCAAAAATATTCCGCCGTTCTCCTTTGCTCCGGGAGGGTAGGTTGAAACGCCGCCAACGTGCGGGTCAAAGCCTTTGTAGCCGGGCCACGAGAGCTTTATTCCGTTCTTGGTGTTGAGCAGTTTGTGAACACTGTCCAAGGCTGTTTTTGCACGTTCATTAGAAGCAACGCCGCTGATAATGGGCCAGCTCTGCCCCAGCGAATCTATTTTGTTCACGCCGTTTCTGCTTGAGCCTAGTGCCCTGCCCTTTTCGTCAAACCAACGCACATACCATTTGCCGTCCCATGCGGTTTTATTCACTCTTTCCTTGATGGTCTCATACCAACCCTTGTATTGCGTGGCTAATTTTTTATCGTCAATGGCTTCGCAAATATCAATCATTTCCAGCAAAGCCTTTGCAAAGAGGTTTGCGTTGAAAAGTGATTCCGCACCCGTTGGCAAATTAACCGTATCGTTCCAGTCGGCAAAGCCCAAGCGTGGAATACCGTGCTTGCCACGGTCTCTCCAAGAGAAGGCAAGGCTGCTCCTCAAGTGTTCCAAAACCGTGCCCAATGATCTTTTATTTAACTCCTTATTTTTGTTGTAATAAGGTATTTTCTTTTTCAGGAATTTCATATTTCCGGTTTCCTTTAGGTAAGACGCAACGGTTAAAACAATCCACAAGTGATCGTCTCCGTAGTACTTAGGGCGGTCTTCCTTTTCACGGGAATCGCCCTCGTTGGCTTCCATAGTGCTTGGGAAATATTGGTGCATCGCATTGCCTTCCTCTTTTTGAACGGAGATCAAATTTTCCGCCAAAACACGGGCTTCTTCGGGCATGTGGCTCATAACGCCGAGCAAATCCTGGCTTGAATCTCGGTAGCCTATTCCACGGTCGCTCCCAAAACCGAGCTGGTAGAGCGAGAGGTAGCGGCTCCAGTTCTTTGTGGTGTGGCACTGGCGGGGATTATGAATATTTATCATTGAGTTGAAGCTGGCATCCGGAGTCTTAACCTGCAAAGCAGACAAGTAGTTGTTCCAAAAATCGGCTAACTCGGCAAAGGCCTTATCCACATTTCTCAGATTGCGATATTTTTTGATTTCCGGCATCGCAGCTTCTATGCTTTTTTGCTGCCCCAGTTGGGTTGCAACACGCCCTGTTCTTCTGTTGGCCAGTTTGAACTTGAACAGTTGCGCTGCGATGTTATCGCCTCTTAAAGCGGTGCTGTTCGTAAGTTTGCCTTTGTGGACTGCATAGGGGCAAGCCCAGCCTGTGATCTCATTCAGGCCGAGGAATGCCCTGCGGTCGCCATCAAAACTATCTGCCGGAGTGCTTGCGGTAAAATAGTTGACGGCATAATTCTTTTTCATAAAGGCGTACTGTTCCAAAATAACGTGTCCGCTCTTTTCCTTATGTGCGTCAACCGTCATTGTTTGGGGAACCCAGTCCGCATTGGTCAACTGTTTCAATGCGTCAAAATGGCTGAATTCGTAAACGGGCACAACATCCACTTCTATGTTTCTGCCGGAGATGTTTTGAATGGAAATATCCTGAATCAGGGTAGAGCTTTTTGACGGAACAAAAACGGTTATCACAACCTTGACCCCAAAGCCTTGTGCTATCCACCTTGTATATGAGAGTCCTATGCGACATTCCCATTTATCCCAAAGCGTACAGGTTGGAGCAACAAAAGGGGACACCAGCCTGTAAGAATCTTTTTCCTTTATGCGAAGGTAAATCGTGCTGCCTTTGAAATCGCTGGCGGGCATTTGGCTTATGTACTTGGTTATGCGGTTAAGCGCCGGGTCGCCTTTGCAAAGCACGGTTCCGCCGGTGGTGTCTATAACGCCGCCAAAGTCAAGCGTGCCTACATAGTTGCACCATTTTATTGGGGTAGCGGGGTTTAGCAGAACGTATTCCTTGCTGGCATCGTCAAAATAGCCATAGTTGCGTGGGCCAGTTTTGCCGGTTTCTGCTTTCACAGCTTTTTTGGTTTTCACAACTTTTTTGGCTTTTGTAGCCTTTACAGCTCTTGTAGCTTTAACAGCTTTCGCAGCCCTCACAGGTTTTTTAGCCTTAGCAGCTTTTGCAGCCTTTACAGGTTTTTTAGCCTTAGCAGCTTTTGCAGCCCTTACAGGTTTTTTAGCCTTAACAGCCTTTTTAACCTTAGCGGCTTTTGCAGCCTTTGTTTTCGTTGCCTTCGCTTTTCTTTTTGCAGCCATGTTTTGCTCTCCTAAAAAGTGATAAGCGGGAGACGGGATTCGGACCCGCGACCGTTAGCTTGGGAAGCTAGCGCTCTACCAGCTGAGCTACTCCCGCTGGATAGAAGAGAATATAGAAAATCGTCTCTTTTCCCGATAAGCCAAACATAAATACTTGCGGCGAGTCTTTGGAACACGCTTTGGAAATGGCAAGAGAGGCTTTAAATGAAACTCTCGTGTGCGAGCTTGAATTCGGCAAGCATTTGGTTGTGCCTAAGACAAAAGGAAATGCAAAGAAGGTCGCCCCTACATTATGTGGCGATTGTGTCATTGGGGTGCAGGGGCGATTGTAGGGGCAGACCTGCGTGTCTGCCCTATTCGCCACGATATGCACAATATGCGGCGTTACATTGCAGGGCAATCCATCATCGCAAAACAGGGCAAACACGCAGGTTTGCCCCTACAACGCACACCACCATTGCACAATACGCCCCGCAACGCCGCAAACGGGCGACCGCAAGGGTCGCCCCTACATTGTGTTGCAATTCCGTCATTGGGGTGCGGGTGCGATTGTAGGGGCGACCTTCACGGTCGCCCTTGTGTGGTTGCCCTGGTGTTGGGTTTTTCA
>JAISSJ010000173.1 GCA_031273195.1 Candidatus Fibrimonas sp. | reverse complement strand
ACAAAGTGGTTTCCACAGATTTCCGTGGCTGCTCCCTGACCTCCATATTTGATGCCGAAGCCGGCATTATGCTTGACTCCAATTTTGTGAAGCTGGTAAGCTGGTACGACAATGAATGGGGTTATAGCAATAAGGTGCTGGAGATGGCGAAGGTCATCGGCAAATAGTTTTGCAGTTTGAGATTTGTTTTTTTTAAGGCACTTGGGTGAACCAAGTGTCTTAATTTTTAATTATAGATATATCTATCTTTTCGCAATCGCTGTCTATGAGGTGGTTTGCGACTAAGCAGGACAATTTTTTCCTCGCTTCTATTAAATTGGAGCCAAATAATGTAAGGGCTATTTTTTTGATGTCGCTATCGCTTAGTTCCACGGGAATAGTTTTGTTTTTGACCGGGTGTTTCCACTTGCTGCCTTTTAAGTATTGTTTTAAGCTGAACACAAGCTCTTCTTCGCTTGGGGGAGCGAGTCTGCCTATAACGCCGTATTTAAATAAGCGGTTTGCAACCGCCGTACCAAGCTCTTCAGAATTTAATATAAGAACATCGTCTAACATTATAATGGTACAGCCATACTTTGCGGCTTTTTCAACGCACGCTATTATGCCTGGAGTCCATACCTCAGGCCCGCCTATATTGTCAGAGTCAAACATCACGACTCTATTGCCGGTTACGGCTTTGTCTATGCGTTGCCAAATTACCCCTTTTTCATCATTTTCATCCAAGGCATTTTCCATTGAACCGTGTTTATGTACTTTATGTTCTCCCTTTACCGTATATTTGTCAATATAAGTTTCGCCGTCATCGCCCACGCAAAAATGCCACAGGTCTCTTTTCAAGTCGCGGGGGATATTTTTCAGTATTTTAATAGCGGTTTCCCTATCGGTGTTTTCGTAATCAACGCCTATAAAGGGAACTTTTGCTATTATTGCCACCGCTAAAGCGCGGTCTATGCAATAGTCGTATTCTTCTCTTGGGATTAGGTCCATACTTTCCTCCGGGAAAAGGTTCAAGTTTTTATCCATAAGAGGGGAATATAGAAAAGTACTAAGCCATAGGCTTGGCATAATTGTATAATGATTTTATATATTTATCCTTTATGCTATCCAACGCAAAAATATCAATTCGCTTTTTCGACGACAAAGAAGTGCGAGCCATTTGGGACGAAAAAAATGCCAGGTGGTGGTTTAATGTCGTGGATGTTGTTGCCGTGCTGAATGAACAGAACGATTACACAAAGGCAAACAATTATTGGCGTTGGTTAAAGCGGAAATTTGTCAAAGAGCAAAATCAACTCGTGAGTGCCGCTCACGGTTTCAAATTTATTGCGCCTGACGGCAAAAAGCGTTTAGCCGATACGCTGGACAGCAACGGAATTATCACGCTTGCCAAACATTTTCCCAATAACAAAGCCATGAAATTTCTCGACTGGTTTACATATAGCGACAATACGATAGATGGGCAAAGCAAGAAAAAGGCATATACTCTCTTTGAAAGCAATCTGATAAATGAAATTGAAATTGGCACAGCCAAAGGCCTGCAGCAAATTCACGCCTATTTATTCGGCGGGCTTTACGATTTCGCCGGGCAAATCAGGCAAAAAAACATTTCAAAAGGCGGCTTTAAGTTTGCAGCAGCACAGTTTTTAGACAACACCTTAAAGCAAATTGAACAAATGCCCGAAAATACATTTGAAGAAATTGCCAATAAGTATGTGGAAATGAACATCGCTCACCCATTTATGGAAGGCAACGGAAGAAGCACGAGAATTTGGCTGGATTTGATATTCAAAAAACGCCTGAAAAAATGCGTGGATTGGAGCAAGATTGGCAAAAAGGATTATCTGAATGCAATGGTAACGAGTGCTGTAAACAGTGCGGCGATAAAAAACTTGCTGAAAAACGCCTTGACTGATGAAATAAACAGCCGCGATATGTTTATGAAGGGGGTTGATTATTCGTATTATTATGAGGAAGATTGATTTTTGGAATTGCTTTTTTATCCGTGAGTGGGGTTCGGAAGCCGGGTTCAGACAAAAGGGCTAGGGCGCAAGTATGCGTCCTCGCTTTTGTCGTTTATGAACCGATAGTGGGCGTAGTTGCTATTCTTCTCGAACTCGCTAGCACTCCACCAGATACCGTAGCTGCCAACATTGTATAAAATGCCAAACCCTTGGGGAAAGTCAGGGCTTGGTGGGTTTGAGTTTATCGCAAACCTCTAGTCATCATCGCAATCACGCATCCATTCCCACGTCAGACCGCTTGGTTGAACAGCG
Source organism: Candidatus Fibrimonas sp. (assembly GCA_031273195.1). Lineage (GTDB taxonomy): Bacteria > Fibrobacterota > Fibrobacteria > Fibrobacterales > Fibrobacteraceae > Fibrimonas. The sequence continues at coordinate 830 of JAISSJ010000173.1, read as the reverse complement.
GAAACACTCCTGTCTGCTACAAGAAGATAGAATAAATTCCAGCCCTTTTTGAGATTAAATTTAGTTCCATCTGGGGCACTAACTTCTCCGGTTTCTGAAGCGTAGAAAAAAAATCCCACACTCTTCATATCATCTCTATAAGTCTCCCGCGTCATAGAAGCAACTCCTTTAATCGTCCCTAACAGACCAAGCTCGCAACCATCTGCAGAAAGCCCTAATCTATTATCATCAGAGCCTTCGTCGGCACTGAAGTTGCTTATGCTTGGCAAATTTAATGATAATTTCCCATTTTCAATCCTGCCTGCCGGAATGTTGTATTTATCCACAATTACATTGGCACTGCCGGTGTATGGTGGCGGTGGAACGGTAACCTCCGCATATACCTGCTCGCCTTCCACTATGTATGTCTGGTCGCCGTTAGCGTTGGTGGACACTACTATTCCGCTACCGCTGCCAGGGTTATCGTCCGGGTCGTCGCTTGTGCAGGAAAGGGTGAATGTTATGGCAAACACGAGGCTTGCCGTGAGCAGAACAGATTTGCATTTGTTCATGGTTTTCTCCTTGTTGACTACTTCCGCCTACTCTATTGACCGATTTTCTGCTTTTCTCGTCTCTCAATAAACGAACCTTTATTGAGAGACATTTTTTTGATAAAAATATGGGCAAATCCTTGTTTTTTCCAAGAATATTTCTATATTTTAAGTCTCTCAATAAAGGTTCGTTTACTGAAAAGCCTATCATCACCCCTAAATTTATCTAAATAATACCTATGATATACGGCTATGTAAGGGTATCGACAGCCCATCAGAATGTCGAAAACGGGAGGTTTG
>JAISSJ010000157.1 GCA_031273195.1 Candidatus Fibrimonas sp. | reverse complement strand
TGAAAAGCAAATACATAATCGGGATAACCTGGTTTTTCCAAAGTTTTATGAGAACCGGTTTGCCTTTTTACTGACCATCCGATTTTTAACAAAACTGCCAAAAGACGATTTGCTTTAATGGACGGCCACTGACTCATAGTGATTTACAAATGCTATGGAATTTATGCCCGGAATTGAAACTTCGTTTTCCATTCGCTCTGCCAAAACACGCAAGGCTAAGGCTTTCGCTTTTGCTGTTGCTTGCAGCGGAGTTACTCCGTACGCAAGCACACCCGGAATTTCCGAGATTTCCGCTATCCATCGACCATCAGCTTCTTGCTCTAGTTCAATTTCAAAATTCATAAATATAAACCTCTTTTGTAAATTAATATACAAAATACCGCCCGCTTCGCTTGCGGCGGCTAGGGTGCAAGCACCCCAACCGCTTAGTCCTGGACGCAACGCACAGACCGCAAGCTAGACTTGCCGTCGTAGTGCCAGTATGCGCCGTCGTAGTCGTAAACCATGTACCGGAAGTAGGCGTGGTAGCTACTGTTCTCATTGGCACTCCACCAGTAGCCGAGATTGCCGACATTGTAGAAACTGCCATCCGAATAGCCGTCGCCGCCCGGCAAGGCCGAAAAACCGTAATCGTCTGTGCCGTTGCCATCTTTATTCCAACCACTATTGGCTTTCAGATATTTGCCCGCTGTTTTGCTTTCGTAAGGGCTTTCCGTGCCTTTGTCACCATCTACAAAGCGGAACAATTTGTCCCATTCCTCACCGCTCGGCAAATGCCAACCATCGGGGCATACCTTCTTTGCTGTTTCCCAATCGTATAACCGCCCGTATTTTGCACAGTTGTCGGGGTTGTTATCGTAGCATACACTGCCTTCTGCATCGTAATTCAAATTCTCCGCAAACCAAACTTGCTCGCCGATTTTCACGGTTTTGTATGTTTGACCGCCGTAGGTCACCGTGTTGTCGCCGGAACAGGCTAAAAGTGCAAAGGGCAGGATTGCAAAGGCAAGATGTTTAGGGGTCACGGAGAGTAATGTAGAAATTACTACCTTACCAATCCCATGCCAAAAATAATAACCATTCTCTTTACACTGCTATTGTTAAGCTGCGACAAAAACGGCCCGGCACAGCCATTTGACGAAACACTCAGCCAACCATTCACCGACCCCCGAAACGGCAAGCAATATAAAACCGTAAAAACAGGCAATATTGTATGGATGGCGGATAATCTGGATTATGAAACCGGGGATTCCCTCTCCTGGTGCCTCAATGGTGATTGCGAAAAATATGGGCGTATCTATAATTGGGAAAAGGCGATGAATGTTTGCCCAAGCGGATGGCATTTGCCAACAGCCGAAGAATGGAGAGATTTTGATATGGCTATGTGGCTGCCGCCGGATGGTTATTGCGATGACTATGTTAATTTTGATATGCGTTTGTTTAAAGGCTGGTGGACATCGACAAACGCAGAAAAAAAAGGCACTTACATTTATAACCCCGGAATAAAAAAAATCATCGCTCCCGGCGATATTGGCGGTGATGTAGAGAAATTAGGCTGCACAGTCCGCTGCATTCAAGACAATCCCTTCATTAATCCCTCTGTTTTGGATTCCGCCAGCAATGCGAAATGTGCAAGCGAAGAATATGCGAAGTATGTGGATTCCTTGACGCTGGCAAAATATAAAACCGCAACAAACTGGTGCAAAAGCATAGAGCAAGACACTTCCGAAATAAGCAGATTCGCAAAAGACGACACATTGCTGAAACAGGCTATAACCCAAAATTACAATGTTCTTTGCGTGAACCCTGCGGAGATAACGGCCTATTGGCTAAACAGCAAAACAAAGCAATATGAGAGGCAATTTGACAAACCTGCTCCGCAATGCAAACAATGCTCAGACTTGGAACGGCTCTTGATGCTGGAAGATGCCATAGAAACAGATGAAGCGGAACTGGATATAGTTGAAAAAGAGGAAAATCCCGTGCTTAAAGCCGAATTGAAAAAAGCCCAGGCGGATTACGAAAGAAAGTTCCGAATACGTGCTCCCTGGTGGTATATGTGTTCGGACAAGGAGCATTTGGAACGTTTGCAAAAAGCCATTAAAACAAACAAGCCTGAACTTGATTACTCTTATGGTTTTCAAATGACTGCTTACAGAGTTGGCAGGCGTTTGGCATCTTATGAAAGGCGGTTTAAGAAACCCGCCCCCAACTGGGACGAAAAGGAATGTTCGGATGATGAACGCTGGGAGCGTTTGGCGAAAGCTCTCAAAGAAAACTGGCCATACCTCACAAAGGAAGAGGAGGAGAAGGAAAAAAAGGACAGGTACAATTTTCGTTTTAGATACGGTTATGACCCTTACATTATATCGGTGAACAAAACCGCTACGGGCGCTGTTGCAAAATACGACTTGGCAACTAGGAATGCTAAGGAGAGCAGAGTGGTGCTGGAAGCAACCCTTTCCGCAGAAGAGTGGCAGAACTTTGCAAACGTCATACAGGAACTTGACGTTATGGAATGGGAAGAAGATTATCAAAAAAAACGGAAATATTATAGAGGGTCTGATATAGAATGGGATATAGAAATACTCCTTTCCGACTTTGCAAAATTTAATTCCAAAGGATATTTAGCTTATCCTACAAACTGGGATGAGTTTGTGAAATTAATGGTAGGTATTAAAAAGAGAATTTCGCAAAAGTTGGAAAATAGATTAAAAACGGAATACGAAAAGAGGTTTGAAAAGCCCATAACGGAGCAGGAACTCTCAACGGAGCAGGTAAAATTTAGCCTGGAACTGTCAAGCAAAACGCCTATCAATTCCGTTTCTCAAATAATAATAACCCGAACAGCAACGGGGGCTGTTGCGCATTACGAATCCGGGCCAAAAGAAGGGGTAAGGCTCTCTATGGAAGACTGGCTGGACTTTATAAACGCCTTATACAAAAGCTCTTTTATGAATTGGGATAAAAAATACGGCGAAAGTAAAAATACTTATGATAATGTGTATCGTCTTGTAATTTATAATTCTGATAATATTGAGCCGCAGAGCTATAGAGGTTACAATAAATATCCGCCCAACTGGGACAAGTTTATAAAGGTGATAAACGATGTAAGGGCAAAAGCGAAAAAAGATTCGGCAACAGTAGAGGTGGAAAATAAATTGAAAACCGAATACAAAAAAAGATTCGGCAAACCCATAAGCGACTTTAAACTTTATGCAAAGTCAATGGAGTTTAGTGCCTTTAGCAAGTGGATAGATAACGTTGTCTTCATAAATTTGAATAGGACGGCAACAGGCGCGGTTATAGAATACAAAATTGGATACGATGATGATATAGCAACTCGGTTAAAGGCAAGACTCCCTATGGAAGACTGGCTGGACTTTCTGGACAATCTGCAGGAATGCCCAAAGACAAAATGGGATACACGGGATATGTGCTGCCGCAAGAATTTGAATGACTATGCGATTTTGAATAATCAGTATAAGTTTTGGCGTCTTGAAGTGATATCTTCCGGCGATGCAGATAAATTTAAACTTTATGCCGACAATCTATGCACGCCTAAATGGAACGAGTTTGTGAAAACAATAAACGGCAAAAAGGCAGTGCGGTGATTTTCTACCTTTAGCGATGGAGAGGTCATTTTATGAAATCATTAAAATCGCGTTTAATAATTGCAACAGTATTTCTGCTTGCCGTATTAGCTTTGTCAATAGTGGTAAACAATATTATAAATCAAGTTTCACAGCAGGATGTTGCAGTTTCAAACACGGTTTTCCCGGATATGCCACAAGACACCGTTGCTTCGGATTCAATTTTGCCGCAAGCACAACTGCCTACCCTGAAAATAGGCGGGAAGGAAGATGCCGATGTCTATTTGCAATCGCTTGATGTTCAAGTGGAAGTTACAGGAAATATAGCTTCCACACGCTACACGCTGGTTTTCAAAAACAAAACAGACCGTATTTTGGAAGGCGAACTGACCTTTCCACTGCCCGATGGACGCAGCGCAACCCATTATGCATTGGATATCAACGGCAAAATGCGTGAGGCCGTGCCGGTGGAAAAAGCAAAGGGAACGCAGGTTTTTGAGGA
>JAISSJ010000094.1 GCA_031273195.1 Candidatus Fibrimonas sp. | reverse complement strand
TTGAAAATTAATTTCGGGTTTGCCGGATTTAAAGTCAAAAACATAGCATATATGTTTATACCATTTAGAATAGAAATAAGTGTTCGACAGTTTAATAATAGCCCATTTAGCCGGGCGACCATGCATTGACCCAAAGTCTATTTTTTCACGTAGCTGTACTTTCTTCCCTTTTAGGATTTCCGTCTGGTTATTTCGATGGGTTTTATCCCACCATTTCACGACGTCTTCGATTGTTGCCATCTTTCTTAACTCCCTTTCCCCATTCCTGTTCACCTTTGCCAAACCTTTGGGGAAAATCGGGGCTTGGCTGGTTCGCACCACCACGGTGCAATTTTTGTTCACCGTTACGCTAGCGGCGGCACTTTGTGCCTAGTCCTGCAAACAACGAACCGAGTGCAAGAAAGACTTACCGTTGCCGTTGTCCCAGTTCGCACCATCGTCGTTGTAGCGCATATACCGGTTGTAAGCACCGTAGCTGTTATTCTCGTACTCGCTGGCACTCCACCAGTAACCGTAATTGCCGACATTACTGAAACTGCCACCCGAGTAGTCGTAGCCGCCCGGCAGAGCCGAAAAGTCGTAAGTGTCCAAATTCTTTATACCGCTGTAAGGATTCCAGCCGCCCTTTGCTTTAAGATGCTTACCGGCCGTTTCATAACCACCCACTTGATTTATAAGATCATCCCAGTCATCTTTGTCTGGAATATGCCACCCAGCAGGGCAAATACCACGATGCTTTGTCTGTATCTGGCTTGAGCAAAAATTTGAATTGCAGCTTGACGGAAGATTCATTGCAGTTGCCCAGTCGTAAAGCTGACCGTATTCATCACATTTGGCCGGGTCGTTGTCATAGCATTTGCTGCCTGCCACAGTATAATCCAAATTCTCTGCCATCCACGTTTGCGTACCTATAACGACTGTTCTATAATTGCTGATGTTGTTTCCCTTGCTACTCCTGATAAATGAACTCGAAGAACTTGATTTTCCATAACCGTTTCTAAGACAACGAACAGAGTACAGGTTAGATTTGCGGTAGCCGTTATGTAAGTCAAACTCATCGCCGTAGTGAATGTCACGGATGTAGGCTGTACCATTAAAGTCCTCGCTGGCGCTCCACCAGAAACCGCTACTGCCAATATTGTAGAAACTATCACCATCAGACCAGCTGCTGCCGCCGCCACCCGGCAGAGCCGAAAAGCCGTAATCGTTCGTGCCGTTGCCATTCTGCCAACCTGATATCGCCTTTAACTTGGTTGCACCACAACTAGCGCAATCACTATTACGAACATAGCTCGTCAATATATCCCACTCTCCTTGGCTCGGAATATGCCAATCATCGGGGCAAATGCCTTGATGAGGCGACTGTATTTGACTTGAGCAAATATTTGAATTGCAATTTGAGGGAAGTGCCATAGCAGTTGCCCAATCGTAAAGACGACCGTACATATCGCAGTAAGATTCCAAATTATCGTAACATTTACTGCCTTCTACCGCATAATTCAAATTCTCTGCCATCCACGTTTGCGTGCCTATATCGATAATCTTATAATTGCTGATATCAGGAGGCTTTGGAGATGGAATCGGAGCCAACGAACTAGAACTTGGAACTGATGAACTAGAAATAGAAGAACTAGAACTTGGAATTGACGAATCAGAACTCGGAACAGACGAACTGGAACTCTCGCCCGCCAAACCGGAATCAGGAAAAGCCTCTTTGCAGGTCAGGCAAGGCATACCATCATCCATGTCGCCGCCGCAACCCAAAATTGCTAACACGACACATACGAAAAGCAGCAACTTTTTCATAGATTTACCCCCAGATTCAAGCCAAGTGTGCGATTGAAAAGTTCATAATTCCTGCCGGACGGCGAGCTATAACTATAAAATTCAGTCAAACCATAATCATAAAACATGCCTATGTAAAACATCCCTATATCAAAACCCAAGCCCGCGTTTAGGCCAAAATCGGAAAAGGAGTGAGAAGTATTTGCATCCAGGCATATACCAAAATACGGACCTGCATTAACCCTAAGCACGGAAAATTTAAGCGAAAGCAGCAAAGGAACCTCAATATAATGCGAAGTCATATTGCCATTGCTATCTTCCGCCCCTTTTTGAATATACGTAAGACCCGGCTGAACATGGAACAAATCGCTTAAAGCTATATCAAGAACCAAACCCAACTGAGACCCCACGGCGGAATTATAAGAACCGTTGTCGCTAGACAAATGCGAAAAATTCAAGCCTCCCCGGAAACCCAGCGACAATATGCTCTTATCATCATTTTTTTCATCCTCGCCCACATTCTCAAAAGCAGCAGGCGGCTCATAAGGCTCATCCGTCACGCACGGGTCATTTGCCGCCTTAGCCTTTAGCTCGCTTATCAGGTCATTAACATTCATTCCGCCAATCGCACTGGAAAGTTTTTTCACATCCAGACCGCCGCCGACAGCAGAGGCCAAGTTCAGAATATTCTGCACAAAAGCCTCAACAGGCTTGGCATACTCCTCCGCTCCAAGCGGCAATTTCTGCTTGATGCCGTCAATCGTACATTCGGTCATAAACGCTTTAGGCTCTTTAAGTTCGGTCTTTTTGCCAAAGGGAGAAGCAGCCAAAGCCATATTCTTGGCAAGGGTAGCGGAACAATCCTTTAACTGGGTGGGAAAACCGCTCTGAATTTTGGAAGTAAGTTCGTTGATGCTGAATTTGCTTTCACATTCTTTATTGGCTGCCGGAGCAGCGGGAAGCACAATGTCGGAATCGGGCACAGGCTTAGGCGGCGGCACGGGTTTGTCCGTCACCCTCTGCATATCCTCAAACAGCTTGGGAGCCTTGCTTTCCAGAATGGCAAGCAAACCCTCCAAATCTTTGGAATCCCCCGTGAACGAGCCGATAAGGGTACTGTTGCGAACTCTGTAAAGCTCCACCTTGATAGTCAATTTGCTGCTGAAACGGCCAATATGACCCTGGGATATGTAATCAGCACTTATCTTCCTTCCCAAATCCGCCAGGCAGGTTGCCTCCCTGCACTCCTTTTCCGCCCGCTCCTGGGAGCCAAGGCGGTCAACTATGCTCTGCTGGGTCATAATGCCGTAGCGTTCCTGCGGCAAAATTTGTCCGGCTATGTCCCGCAATTTGTCCGTGAGGTATCCCAAGTCCGTGAATCCCACGGAATCAAGGTCGTCAACCGTGTGCATTATGGCTATGCGTTCCTGCTGCTGCCCGTAGGCGGCGAAGGTGAGGAACAACACAATGCTTAATATTTTGTTCATAATGTCAAGTCCGAGAGTTCTGATTGTTTGAGTTGATTTTACTGATTTTCATGGTGTGAACCTCCGTTTTTGTAGTTTTTGGGGTGAAAATATGCCGTCAGAACTCTCTGATAGGGCATTTTTGGGTTCTGGGGTCGCATTTGAGGGGTAAATATAGAAATATTTTGTCGGGTTGTCAGGGGCTGTAGGGGCAAACCTGCGTGTTTGCCCAATTTTGCGGTGACATTTTGCCAATTTCGCAGGGATATTTGCCCCGCCGCATATTGCGGCCACCGCCGCCACCGTAGGGGCGTTGCCTGCAACGCCCTGCAACAAAACGCCGCATATTGGGCGAATATCGTGGCGAACAGGCAAACATCATGGCGAAACGGACAAACATCACCGCAAATAGGGCAGACACACAGGTCTGCCCCTACATACCCAAATCGCAACGCAATGTAGGGGCGACCCTTGCGGTCGCCCATTTGCCACATGCCACATGGGTATGATAATCCGACCATCGGAATAACCGCATTCTGGGCGTTGCAGGCAACGCCCCTACCTAACACATTGCAACGAAAACAAAAACTCCAAACCCTTGTCGTCTTTGCCCCTCCTTACGGAGATGGTTCCGCCGTGGAAAAGCACGGCGTTTTTTACTATGGAAAGACCTAAACCGGAACCGCCGGTGTTACGGGTGCGGCCATCGTGCACACGGTAGAAACGCTCAAACAAACGGCTTAAATGATGCTCCTCCTCAATGCCGCTCCCGTTGTCCGAGAAAATGAAATACGCTTTCCCGGCTTTGATTTCGTACATCTTTATATAAATGTCAACATCGCTCCCGGCGTGGCGTATCACATTTTCGGTTAAGTTGCGGAAAATTGAGTAAAGCAAATTTTGATTGCCCAATATTGCAATATCTTCCGGAACATCACAGACAAATTTTATATTCTTCTCCTCCAACGCTACGGAAGTATCTTCATATACACTCTTAATTATCTTCAGAATATTCAAATTCTCCATTTTGAGAGATTGTGCCTTTGCATCTATCTTTGTTAATAAACTCATATCGGAAATCAATTCGGATAAAACCTGCGTTTGCGAAAAAGCCCGTTGCAAATATTCCTGCTTTTTTTCTTCCCCAACATTGTTGTTCAGCAAAATTTCCAAAAATCCGCGAATGCTCGTCACCGGTGTTCGCAATTCGTGCGCTATGTTTCCGGTCATCTCCTGCTTCAAACGCCTTGTGTTTTCCCTGGCGGTTACATCTATCAAAATCATCTCAAAACTTCTGTCTTCAAAAACATTCATCCGCAGCAAAAATTCGCAGCCCTGTCTGCTCACTTGAGTTTCATGATAGTCTTCGCCTATGCATTGATTTAAAAACATCAGCATAGGGTTAAAGAAACGCTCGTCCAGCGAAATCTCCTTGCCAATGGTCAAAGGGTGATTTGAAATCATGTTGAAATGCTGCAAAAAAAGCCCGTTGTAAAAAGCTACGGTTCTATCCGCATTAAAAAAACAAATCCCTTCGGCAGATGCCTGAACGTGCAATAGCAATTTTTCCCTCTCCCTTGCCAAACGCTTCTCGTCTTCCTTTAAACGCTTCTCGTTCTCCTTGATCTTTCGCAGGGAATCCGCAATGTTCTCGCATATTTCGCCAAGTTCGTCTTCCGAAAATTTCGGAATAGCAACTCCGTCTATCTCCAGTATCTTGGAAAAATCCCTCAATCGCCTTACAGCCTTTCCAAAATAATGCCCAATGTATATTATAAAAGCTAAACCCGTTAGAAAAACAACAGTTATGAAAAAAAGAAATTCATCGTTTGTCTTCAAAAAGAATTTTACCTGCTCGTCATAAGGCAAAGCTACCCTTATGATTTTGCCGCTGATATTTTTCGCATAATAGAGATACGATATATTGTTCGAAGCGGACTCCCTTATGGAAGAACCATAGCCCGAATTCAAGGCATCAATCATCTCCGGCCTGTCAAGATGGTTCTCCAAAGAGGAAAGGTCGGCAATAACATTGTCGTAAAGTATGTTGCCGTCATAATCTATTGAGGTAATCCTCAAATTTCCGGGCAATAGCTCAAGCAAATTTTCAGGAGAAGCATAATCATTTTCGGAGGAAAAATATTTTGCAATCATCTCCGCATAGGTGTCCAATCTCCCCAGCAACGCATCCTTTCTATACTGCCGTCCCCGGTGCTGCTCAAAAACCGCAATGCCTATGGTGCAAACGGCGAATATCAGCAAAAAACAGAAGATTAATTTTTGGTGAAATTTCTTTATCATGGTTCTACAATATTGAACTTGTATCCAAATCCTGCACGATTGGATATGTAATACGCTTTATTGCCCAACTTCTTTCGCAAACGAGTTATATGAACATCAACGGTTCGCTCCGTTATATAAGGCGTGTCTTGCCATATCGCATTGAGCATTTGCCTTCTGGAATATACCCTTGAAGGATTGGAGGCCAGCAAAAACAGTATTTCAAATTCCGTTTTGGTCAACTGCAATATGGTTTCGCCTACCTTGGCCTCTTTTGCAAGAGTATCAACTGTCAATTCGTCAATAACCAATACATTTTCCTTTATATCAACAACTTCTTCCGGTGTCCTTTTCAGCACGGCCTTCACACGTGCGGAAACTTCTTTTAAGGAGAACGGTTTTGATATATAATCATCTGCGCCTACGGAAAATCCGGTTAGCATATCATTTTCGGCGTCTTTTGCCGTGAGAAAAATAATGGGGATGTTATTGCCCTCTTTGCGGAGTTTTTCCGCAAGGCGAAAGCCCGACATTCCGCTCATCATAACGTCCAGCAAAATCAAATCGTGTTCATCGGAGAGTTTCTTTAGGGCTTCCTCTGCCGAAGATGCCGTATCCACTATATAATTTTCATTTGCCAGATTGAAAGACAATATCTCGCAGATGTCGCTTTCATCATCCACAACAAGAATTTTTTTTTTATTCTCCGGCTTCACTTCCATTGCTCTCTGCTTTTTTTGAGGCACTCCTACCCTTGCTGTGTTTTAAAACCTTAGCGTCAATATAGAAAACTATCTCTTCAACAATATTGCAGCAATGGTCGCCAATTCTCTCTATTTTACGCAAAGTCAAAAAAGTATCCAAAACACATTGGCCTTTTCCCGGATCCTTTTGAATGTACTCGGCAAGGTACTGCTTGCCCTCTTCGTAAAGTTTGTCAATCTCATCGTCTTTTTGCAGAATTTTGCCGGAAATCTTGGTGTTTTCGGACTCAAGCGCAACAAAACTATCGGAGAGCATTGAAATCACGGCATCAAACATGGATTCTACCTTCAAATCCTCCTTCATCGCTTCAGATGCCATACTGTTGCCTTCAATAACGTGCCTCGCAATTCCATCCGCAAAATCAGCTATGCGTTCCAGCGTTGTGCTGATCTTTATCAGGGAAATTATCAAACGCAAATCCATTGCTACCGGCGAGAACAATGCCATATAGTTTTCGCAGCCGGTATCTATGCTGAGTTCAAAGGAGTTCACGCTCTTTTCACGTATAACTACCTCGTGAGCAAGTTCCACATTGCCCGCTAAATAAGCCAGCTTGCATTTTTGCAACTGCGAAAGCACCAGTTGCCACATACTGTTGATCTCCTGTTTAAGGGCAATCAATTCCTTTTCCGAATGCTTTATCATTTTATCCATAACTACCTCTGTTAGCCAAACCTTCCCGTGATGTAATTTTGAGTTTGCTCCTTGTCGGGATTCAAAAACATCTTTTTAGTATCGCTGAATTCAATTAACTCGCCAAGCATAAAAAATCCCGTGGTGTCGCTAACTCTGGCCGCTTGCTGCATATTGTGGGTCACTATCACAATGGTATATTCGGCTTTCAAATTGTAAATCAATTCCTCAATCTTGGAAGTTGAAATAGGGTCAAGAGCGGAAGCCGGCTCGTCCATCAGCAGAATATCGGGCTTAACCGCCAAGGCACGGGCAATGCAAAGCCTCTGCTGCTGCCCACCGGACAAATCATAGGCCGAGTGGGTGAGCTTGTCCTTTACCTCTTCCCATAAGGCCGCGCCTTTGAGCGACTCCTCAACACGGTTGCGTATAAACTCCTTGCTTCTCTCTCCGTTTACCCTAAGCCCGTAGGCTATGTTGTCAAAAATGGACTTTGGAAAGGGATTGGGCTTTTGAAAAACCATGCCGATTTTTTTCCGCAAAACATCCACATCAATGCCCTTTCTGTAGATGTTCTCCCCGTTTATAAAACATTCGCCGGAGAGCTTTATATCCGGAATCAAATCGTTCATGCGGTTTAAAAGACGCAGGAAGGTTGATTTGCCGCAACCGGATGGGCCTATGAATGCGGTGACGCTGTTCTTTGCAACAGTCAAAGAAACGCCTTTCAAGGCTTGAAAATCACCGTAATAGAAATCTATGTTCTTCGCTTCTATAATGTTCATACTAATTCGCTCCATGTTTTTTGCTGAAATACCTGCGTATAAACGATGCCGTAAAATTTATAATCAAAACTAATGTTATCAAAACCAATGCGGTTCCATAAGCTATAGGGCGGGCCGCTTCCAAATCCGTGCCGCTGGTTGAGATAACATAAAGGTGATATGGCAGGGCCATAAACTTGTCAAAAATGCTTGAAGGCAAGGTAGCCAAAAAGTAAGCCGCCCCCGTGAACAAAATGGGTGCCGTTTCTCCCGAAACTCTCCCCACCGAGAGAATCAATCCGGTTATGATGTTCGGAAAGGCCGTTGGCAAAACCACATATCTTATGGTTTGCAACTTGCTTGCCCCCAAAGCGTAACTCCCAACCCGCAAAGAATCCGGAACCATTCTAAGCGCCTCTTCCGTTGTGCGAATCACCAATGGAAGCACAAGAAGCCCCAAGGTGAAAGAACCGGACAGAATAGAACCCTTCCAGCCCAAATATCTCACAAAGAGGGCCATGCCGAACAAACCGAAGATGATTGACGGAATGCTTCCGAGATTATTTGTCATCATTCGTATGAACCTTGAAACCTTTCCGTCTCTAACATACTCATTGGTGTAAATAGCAGACATCACGCCAAGGGGAAAGGCTATGAGCATACTCCCCACGATTAGGCAGAAGGTTCCCAAAATGGCGGGGAAAATTCCGCCTTTCAACATACCGTCCCTGGGTGCTTGGGAGATAAATTCCCAACTGATAACGCTTATCCCGTTGTAAATTATAAAGCCGAGTATCCATAAAAGAATTCCCACAACAAACCAGCCCAGAATGCGAAAAGTCCAAAAAGCTATTTTTTGAGATAATTTTTTGCTCATCTATAACCCCTTGTTGTGCTGCCGCTTGGAAATCAATTCTGCCGTAATGCTTATAGCGAGGGTAATCAGGAACAAAACACAGCCCAGCACAAAAAGTGCTTGATAATGCACACCGCCTCCGGGTGCTTCCCCAAGCTCGGCGGCTATGGTTGCCGGAATGGTACGCACAGGGGCAAATAATGTTTTTGGTATAACGGCGGCATTTCCCGTCACCATCAATGCTACCATAGTTTCTCCAATGGCGCGCCCGATTCCGAGAACAACCGCAGCGGATATTCCCGAAGCGGCGTATGGAATTACCACCTTGTAAATTGTTTGCCAGTGAGTTGCGCCAAGCGCAAGGCTCGCTTCACGCATGGCACGAGGTGTGCTGCGTATGGCATCTTCCGCAACCGTTATTATTGTGGGGAGTGCCATGATAGCCAGTATAACGCTGGCGGTAAAAGCGGTTTCGCCAACAGGCAGGCCAAGCGTTTTCTGCACCATTGGAACCAGAACAACCAAACCGAAAAAGCCGTAAACAACAGAGGGTATTCCGGCGAGCAATTCAATAGCCGGTTTCAAAATATCGCGCACCTTGCTCTGCGCCAGTTCGGAGAGATATATTGCAACGCCTATTCCAAGCGGCGTGGCTATGAGAATTGCCACCAAACTAACCCATAAAGTTCCGAGTATAAGAGGCAGTATGCCGAACTGCGGTGCAGGGGTGGCCGTGGGAATCCATTCATGCCCAAAGAAAAAATTATCCGAGCTTACCGTGCCTTTGTTTAACACCTTTATCCCTTTGGCATTTTTTTTCAGATTTTCTTCACGCACAAAAGCGAGCATTCCGGGGGTACTTGCTATCAGTTCCAATACCTTTTTCGGTATGTTTGCCTCAATTTCATCAAAATCATCACCCAGTTCTTCATCATCGTAATATTCAAATATGTCTTTGTTATCATCACGGAACAGAACTATATTTATATCATATTCATCATATCCCACAAGTTCGGACCAGTTTGTTATAGCGGAATTATAAATTTTCTTGACATCGGGTGCGCTTATATATTCAATGGGGTTGGCCGCATTAACGCACAGGGCATAGCCTTTTTCAACTTCCGGGCTGTTGAACAGCCCGGCCCCCTCTTTAAATAAAAATACAATTATGAGCAGGATGGTAACTGTTGTTATCATCCCGCAAGCAGCAAAGATTTTCTCTATGCTTTTTTCAATAAAACGTCTCATAGACTATTTAATCGTGATAAATCCTATATCGCTAACGATCTTTTGCCCTGCGGCGGAAAGAACGTAATCTATAAAGGGTTTAACTGCGCTTTCCGATTTATCGGTGTAGTAGTAAATGAGGGGGCGGACAATGGGGTATGTTTCGTCTTTGGCGGTTTTCACGGAAGGCGGCACGAATGTTTTGCCTTCATCGTAAGAAACGCTGATAGCTTTGACTTTTTTGTCAAGGTAAGCAAGCCCTATGTAACCTATGGCACCCGGTGTTTGGCTAACCGACTGGACTATTGTGCCGGTTGCGGGCATACTTTGGATGCCGGCCATATAGTCTTTCTTTTTCAGCACTTCTTCCTTGAAGAATTCATAGGTGCCGGAAGAGGTTTCTCTGGAGTAGGCGACTATTTTCAAGTCATCGCCGCCAACTTCTTTCCAGTTTGTGATTTTGCCGGTGAAAATGCCTTCCAGTTGTTCACGGGTGAGGTTTGAGACCTTGTTTTTTGGGTTTACAACAACAGCCAGGGCATCGTAAGCGATTATAACTTCTATCACTTTGCTTCCTTTGTCTTGGACTTTCTTTTTCTCGTCAAACTTGATTTTGCGAGAGGACTGTGCTATTTCCGTGGTTCCATCTATCAAAGCGGAAATTCCCACACCGCTGCCACCACCGGTAACCGTCACCTTTGCGTTTTTATGTGCTTTCATATAGGATTCAGCTTCTTGCTGAGAAAGCGGCAAAACCGTGTCGGAGCCTGTTATTGTTTGAGCTGTCAATATTGAGGCTACACTCAATATTGTTGTGAGCAGAATCTTTTTCATATTGTTCTCCTTAGTTGAACATGGTAAATTTAAAAATCAACCATTAAAGAACATATGCGTTTCTGTTACAATTTGGTTAAGATTATTCGCAGGCAGTCACAGTTTCTCCATTATAATCATTGCAGAGCTTTTTGTCAACTTCGTAAAAGCTCTTGCAAAAAGTCTGCCCTGCTATCTCAAACCGGCAAAATTCATACTTAGGAGTATCCGGCAAGTCGCTGCTGCAAGATGCCAAAAGAAATATTGCGGCGGTGAGGCCGAGTTTTAAGGGGAAGTTGTGCATTTCATACCCTCGTTTGGAGTTTCAAATAAAATACGGTTATGATTTGAGGTGTAATCAGCAGGGGCAAACTTTGCTGTATCTGGTAAAGCTGTCCACCACGGCTGCTTTCCATTGGGAGCACCATCAGAGCTTAATCTCTTGGAAGGAGTAGTGACATAGAAAACAACATTAGTCGTTCCTTGAGGGGTGAATTCGCATCCTATATTAGTCGGTAAATTCGGCGAACCATCATCAGCAATCGCAGGCATAGACAATATAATAACCGTTGAACCTCTGCTAATAGTATATTTCGGATCATGATTGTGATCGAATATCATATAATTTTCCGCTACAGATACATTGCAGGTTTTTGTTAGAGGAGCACCTGCTCCGCATTGAACACTCGCCCTTATGGTTAAGTTTTTGCCTGAATGGGCAGTTAAACTAATTGGAAAGGTACTCACCAAGCTGGCAGAAGAACTGCTTCCTATTTGCAATGTATAGTTAACAGCCGCAGTCCCGGGGCAGCTACCTACTAATGAAGGCAGGGCAGGCAGCACTATAGTTTCGTCCTTGTGCATATATGACGGAAAATCGCACTCGGTCAAAGAAGGCGCAAGAGAAGAACTGCTCAACCGTACCGAACTGGAGCTACCGGCTGTTCCAGAAGAACTGGAACCGTCAGCTATCGCGGAAGAACTGGATTCCCCAGCCTCACCGGAAGAACTGGAATCTTCAACACCTGCTTCGGCAGACGAACTGGAGTCACCGCCACCCACCTCGCCGGAAGAACTTGAATCGCCCTCGCCAACCACACCGGAAGAACTGGAATCATCTATTCCCTCTTCACTGGACGAGCTGGAATCTATGGGTTCTATATCGCTTTCGGAAGAACTGGACTCCCCAACTTCAATGTCAGCAGAGGAACTGGAACTTTCAAGCCGGCAGCTCGCAACCTCTTCGCCGCCAACAGCCTCGCAAACTTCTACGCTAACATCGTAGCATTTATTTTGTTCCACCTGGCAAAAAACATTTCCCGGCGTTCTTTTGATGTCCAAACCCTCATTGGAACAGGCAAAAAACAAAACCACTAACAAAACCAACAACAAAATTTTTCTCATATCTGCCCCCTAAAACCACAAACTCAAAACACCGGCAACCCCGAACACACCCGCACCTATATAAAAGCCATTCCTCATATTCTCATGAAAACGAAGGTCATCTACCCCATCCTTGTATTTTTTTGAATTTGTTTTGTATTGGCTTTCGTTTTGATCCCTAATAGATTGCTCGGTTTTTTCATACAGCTTATTCAGCTCTTTGGTCTTATCGCTTGCCTCGATGTTTTGCCAAATGGCAACCCCTGCGCTTGCAGCAGATAGCACAAAGAGGGTTCCCCTCACAATGTTTTTATTCCTCTCCCACCAAGTTCCGGTTGGAGCCACCTTGGGAAGCTCCTTTTTCATAGCATACAGGGAATCCAGCTTTCGTGGCACTAGCTTCCCGCTAATCAGAGAATCCGCATATATAGCCCAATCCATATAGCCTTCCAAACTCTCAAAGCCCGAAACATTCTGGAAAACTCCGGTATTGGGCACTTCTACATTCTTGTAATAAATACTTGCTTTATTTGCGCCCGGATACAATTTTTGCCCGTTTAGGATAAACGGATACTTTATATAATATACGTTAGCCAGGAAATTATCCGTTTTGCGGTCTATCTCCTGTGCTTGCGCAGGAGTAACCTTTATAAAGCCCACATAGCTGAAAGGCTCGGTTCTGGAGTAAATATCGTTCATATTAACCTGAAACTGCTCCTTTTCCGGATCGTAAGCACCAAAAACCATATCAAACTTTTTCTTTCCCGTAGAAGAATCGGAGGCGTAGTATTGAAGGATATAATCCGCCATAACCTCACGTGCCCTTTCCAAACGTGCCATATATATAAGGTTCTTTTTATCAAGGGTTTCCAAATCGCCTCTGCTGAGCAATTCCAAACCCTCCAAAATCTCCTTTACATTGTTTATTTTTGTTTTCATAAAGGTAATTTTATCGGTG
Organism: Candidatus Fibrimonas sp.; assembly: GCA_031273195.1. Taxonomy (GTDB): domain Bacteria; phylum Fibrobacterota; class Fibrobacteria; order Fibrobacterales; family Fibrobacteraceae; genus Fibrimonas. The sequence continues at coordinate 17,871 of JAISSJ010000094.1, read as the reverse complement.
ATTTTGACCGTCCGCTGGTGGTAATCTTCGGGGTCTCCGTTTGGCTTTAGAATTCCCGCCCATTCCGGCTGAATATCGGGCTTGTAATTTATAGCCGCCTTTAGCTTTTCCAGCCGGCTCTTTTCCTCTTCCTGGTATTCCTTTTCCAATTTTTTAATCTTGACCAGCTTTTCCTTTTCAAAATTCTCAACCCGTTTATCATAATCGGACTGCTTTTCATATTCGGTCTTGGGTTTTGGCTGCTCCTCGTTCACCAAAGCCTTTTGGGTTTCAAAATTCTGCTTGCCGGGCAAGGTGTTTCTCGCATAAGCAACCAAGCTGTCCAAGTAATCTTCGTAAAACTTGTAGGGCACAAAGGAAGAGGAGGAGGCTACGGAAGAAGAAGACGAAACAGCCACCGGCTTAGGCTCGGGGGCCGGAGTTTCAACTACCGGAGGTGGAGGTGGTTGGTTTTTTTGCAGTTGCGAAGCAAAACCCTTTGGAATGGAATCCAGCGAAACAGGTTGAACCTCCAAAACAGCCTTTGGGGCAACAGGAGGGGGCTCAACCGCTTCTACAACCGGACTTGTGGGTTCCGCAGACGGAATTAAATCTACATCCGGCGCAGGAGGTTCTCCCTGAGCAAGGGAATAACCGCAAAAAAATGCCAATAATAATGCACTTATGCGCAAGCACAATCCAATTTTCCCGTTTTTATCCAACATAAAGAACGCCTTCACATGTAAATTCTATGCAACTAGTAATATATATAATTTTTTGACAAAAAGATGGAAATTTTTATAATAATTCATTCCACCCGCTAATTTTGCCCTTATACCGGTAAATACGGTAAAGGCGGCGCGCCATGCGGGTTGTTATCTCGTAAGAAATGGTCTTGTGCTCGGCGGCAAAGAACTCAACGGAGATTTGCTCGGAAAATTCTCCGTTTATGCACTCCGCAATGTCGCCTATTTCTATGTCCGGAACCTCGCTTGCATCCACCATGCAGGCATCCATGCACACACGCCCTAAAATAGGGCAGGCCTTGCCGCGTATAAAAATCACTCCCTTGTTCGGCTCGCCTCGCAAATAACCGTCTCCATAGCCAATGGCCACGGTTGCAACCGGCATATTCTTTTTCGCAACAAAAAAATGCCCGTAAGAAACTCCCTCTCCCGCCTCAACCTCCCGCAAGGCACGAACCGTAGAACGAAGCCTTAGCACGGGTTTGAGCGGGAATTCGGACGGGAATTTTCCCATAGGGTCGTAGCCGTAAAGAGCTATGCCGGGGCGAACCATATCGTAATGGGTTTTGCCTGTAAATAAAAACGTTGCGGGGGAATTCGCTATATGGCACAGCGGTGGCCGAAGTCCCGCTTTTTCCAGTTCCTCAACAAGCCCGGCAAACCTTTCAAGCTGCTTTTCCATTGCGGAGTGCTCCGGCATATCGGCGGTGGCAAGGTGAGAGTACATTCCCTCAACGTCTAAATTCGGAAGCTCGCATATTTTTTTTACCTCGTCAAGATTATCGTGCTTTATTCCAAAACGGTGCATACCGGTGTCTATTTGGATGTGGATTTTTTGTTTTGGAGTTGAGAGTTGAGAGTTGAGAGTTGAGAGTTTTTTTGCTGTTTCGTAGTTTGAGATGGAAGGGGTCAGGTTATTTTTTTGCAAAAAGGGGAAATCGCTTTCCAGGCATGGGCCTAGGATTAATACCCTGGCCTTGACTCCGTTTTTGCGCAGGGCTATTCCTTCAAATAAATGCGCTACGCCCAGGAAATCAATTCCTGCGTCCATAGCGGCGAAGGAGATGGCTAGCGAACCGTGCCCGTAGGCATCGGCTTTTACGGGCAAAAGTATTTTCACGCCGGGGGGCAGCAAACTTCTTGCATAGCGAATATTGCTCTGCAAATTGTCCAGGTCTATCTCTATCCAGTTGGGCCTTGGAATCTCGCCGAACGGTAGCATTTATTCTTCCTCTTCCATTGCCTTTTTCGGATCTACATAGCGTACACTTTTGTTCGGATTATGCCCATACCTGTTCAGCAAATGAATTTCAACCATATAGATCAAATCCGATATTTTCCTCTCAACCTTGTGAACCTGATAAAACAGGAGCACAAGATAGCAGGTGACTGCGAACAATGCCAAACCGAGTATCAGGGAAAAAAGCATTTTAAAGCAACTCTGCAATTTGTATCGCATTCAGCGCTGCGCCTTTGCGTATTTGGTCGCCCACAATCCATATGTCAAAAGTGTTGTCTTGCGACTGGTCTATGCGAACCCGGCCTGCAAGCACAGGGTCTTTGCCGCTGGCGTCTATGGGCATGGGCCAGCGGTTCTCGGATGGATCTTCCAAGATTTCAACGCCCGGCGCAGTGCGCAAAACATCGTAAATTCCGGCAACGCTCGCTTTTTTGGAAAATCTTATGTTCAAGGCCTCGGAGTGCGCCCTTAAAATAGGAACCCTCACGCAGGTGGCATTCACCCGCAAATTGTTGTCGCCGAAAATCTTATGGGTTTCGGCTACCATCTTCCATTCCTCTTCGCAATAGCCGGTTGGCGCATGAACAGACGATCTTGCGGAACTGCCGTCGTTATAAGGGGAGTTGTGGGGGAACAGATTGAATGCGTACTGGTGCGGAATAACCGTGCGGGTAAAGGTTTTTCCCGTAGCCAAGGCCGCACTCTCCAAACGAAGCTCTTCCATAGCCGTCGCGCCCGCTCCGCTTGCGGCCTGATAGGTGCAAGCATGAACTCTTTCAATGCCAAAAGCCTTATATAAAGGGAACAGCGGCAAAAGCATTATTATCGTGCTGCAGTTCGGGTTAGCTATAATGCCCTTGTGCTTTTTTATCTCCTGCGGATTTATTTCCGGCACCACAAGCGGAACTTCAGGATTCATCCTGAAATAGGATGTGTTATCCACAACCACCGCCCCGGCTTTAACGGCAGAAGGCATATATTCCTTTGAAATGGAACCGCCTGCGGAAGACAGCACCAAGTCAATGCCCTCAAAGGAATCGTGGCGAAGTTCCTGCACGGTTATGTCTTCGCCCTTGAATTTGATTTTTTTGCCTGCGCTCCTGGCGGAAGCCAACAACTTCAATGACTTGAGCGGAAAATTCCGCTCTTCCAGAATGGCCAGCAGCTCTTGCCCCACTGCGCCTGTCGCACCTGCTATAGCAACGTTTTTCATTTTCACTCCTTACCTGTAATGGTAGAAATTATAGATTTTGCCTGGCTTGCGTGTTTGCGAGCCTTATCAAAATTCTCTCCTAAAGTATCCGCTTCCAGTCCGAACTGATGATGTATCTCATAGCCCGCAAGCCGCAGATTGTCCGCCGCCGCAACCAATAAATCATAAGACTGGCTTTTCTCGTCCGGAGGCCTTAAATTCCGTACTTGCCTAAAGGAATCCGCGCTCCTGTTTCTCAAAAAGCGAGCCTTGCTCTCGTAATTCTCGCGCTTTTCAATGCCCTGCGAATATATATTTTTCCAGTTTGGAAAAGCGAGAATGGAATCCGAAACAGTCGCAATATTTTCAAGCAACTGCTTTTCCGTGGCAATATAGCTCTCTATTATGGAATCGTTCTCAATATTTTCCACCTCAGAACTTGAGCTTGAACTGGCCTCGGAATTTGAGCTTGCAGCCAAGGGAGTGCTCAAACCTATATCCTGCTTAACGTTTTCAAATCCCAGATAGGAAAAAAATGCCGCAGCCCCGGCTATTCCAATAACTATGGCCCATGAAACCAACTGCCTGAAAAGCCCACGTGCATTTATGGCGCATATCATGCTAAGGCCTAATATGCTCCACAGAATTGCAACTTGTATCAGGGTTATGTCTATCATAGTTAAAATAAAAACCTTTAGAATGGCAGTTGGTCGTCCGAGTCGCTGGCCGGCGGCGGCGGCAAGTTATTGGTTCCGTATTCGCTATTTACATCACCACCTGAACGAACCGGCGAATGTCCGTCAAAAGAATCTCCGCCTTCGCTTGCATAATTGTGCCTGGGGGCCAGGAACTCAAAATTATCCATCAAAATTTCGGTTACATTGTGTTTTTGCCCGGTTTGCGGGTCGTTCCACTGGCGGTAAGAAACCCTGCCTTCAACAAAAAGCGGAGTTCCCTTTTTTATCCCCAGCTTCTCTATGCGCTCGGCGAGCTTGTCCCATGCTACAACATTGTGCCAGGCGGTGTCGTCTTGCATTTCGCCGGTGTTTGGGTTGCGGAACCTGCGTGTGGTGGCAAGGGAAAAAGAAACCCTTTTTTTGTTGTTCTGTGTAAGACGAACCTCAGCATCCTTGCCAAGATTGCCCATAAGCATTACCTTATTTAAATAAGCCATATATAATCCTCGTATGTTAGGGGAAATGTAGAAAATTGGAAAGCACTTTCTCCACAACGGTATCTGCCAGTTCCTCTATTGTTTCTGGGTGTTTGTAAAAGTGCGGGCTTGCCGGGATAATGGCTGCTCCTGCCCTTTTCAGCTTCAGCATATTTTTCAGATGAATTTCGTTAAAGGGCATTTCTCTGGGAACAAGGACAAGAGTACGGCCCTCTTTCAGGCATACGTCCGCAGCCCTTATCAGCAGATTATCGCTTGTACCGGCGGCTATGCACCCCAAGGTTCCCATGGAGCAGGGTAAAACCGCCATGCCTGAGTAACAGGAGCTGCCGGTTGCCGGCGGTGCGAAAAAATTATCAATTTCATGAATTTTCCCGCAATTCTGCAAAATATCTTCGCAACCCTCGTGCCTTAAAACCGCCCTGCCGTTTTTTGTGACGATGAGTTCCACGGCTAAACCCCGTTCCTTTGCGCACAGCAAAAAACGCTTTGCGTATATGGAACCTGATGCGCCGCTTATGCCGAGCAGTAAGGGAAGGTCGTTCATTTTTTCTCACAGATAACGATGTGCGCAAGGCCGCCGTTCAGCGCTTTTGTGCAACGCAAGGTAAAGCCTGCATCCCTGGCCTTTGCGGCGTATTCCTTTGGAGTTATGAAATTCAAAATGGAAAGCACCAGATAGCGGTATGCGTTGCGTTTGCCAAACACAGAGCCAACAAATGGAATTAAAAGCGGCGCGATATTTTTGTAAAATATTTTTGAAACCTTTTTTTCGGGTTTAAAAAATTCAAGGGTGGCAAAGCAGCCGTTCTGTTTTAAAACTCTAAAGGCTTCGCCAAAGGCCCTGTCCAAATCCTGAATGTTTCGCATTCCAAAGCCGTTCAGAATAATATCAACCGAGCTGTCGGCAAGCGGAATTTGCGTTGCGTCCATTTGAATGAGTTTTAAATTGGAGTCCTTTTTTGCCGCAGCACTCAGCATTTTGCCGGCAAAATCCCCGACCAGGGAGAGCTTGGGTTCGTTTGATTTTTTTTTATAGGCAATGGAAAAATCGCCGGTTCCGCCGCACAAATCCAGTACCACGGCATTTTCTTTTTCAGGCAATCTTTTGCAGCAGTCTTTGCGCCAAGCAATATCGCGGCTTGCAGACATAAGGTGGTTGAGCAAGTCGTAGCGTTTATGTATTTGGTCAAACATTTCACGAATTTGAGGCATAATGCGCGGCTTGCGCCGCACGGGTAATATAGAATTAATTCACCGTCACTTTAACAATTCGCCTCCAGGAATTGTTGCTCGCCTTGACTATATAAAGGCCGCGCGGCAAATCCGAGAGTTGAACGATATGGCTGCCTGGTGAAAAATTCAATGCACGAACCGTATTGCCTTTCAAATCAAAGATTTGAATCGCTGCATTATCCTTAACCTGCAAATTTACGGAGTTTTGCATTGGGATTAAGCTGTTGCCATGCACAAGTTGAGACAAAAGAACAGGGGTAGAGCCGCTGGAGCTAGAGCTGCCTAAGCTGCTTGAAGAGGGAACACTGGAAGAAGAACTGCTGACGCCAAGGGAGGAGCTGGAACTGCTTGCACCGCCGCCTTCTTTCAACGCTTTTAAATTAGGCATATTTCCGCTTGCCAAAAGAGCGGTTATAAGCTGCATGGCTGCGCTAAAATACGCTTCGTTGCTTTTACCCATCAAGGCATCCCAAAATGAGTTCATTTTTGTTTGATAATCCGAACTGTAAGAAAGAGCGTTGGTTAAGGGACCTAAAAATGTCGAATTGCTGCAACAATTTCCACCGTTGCCGCTGCTTATATTTAGAGGGCCGTTTATGCCTGACGGAGTTTTATTGTTTACCCAGGGGGCTAGTTTTCCGAGCAAAGTTTTTGCGTCTTCATGGCCATACCAGGCATTTGCCCAAGCCCAACGCCAAGGAGCGCGCGAGGCATCATAACCGAAATCATTGTTGTCAACAGGGTTGCCGTTATCGTTGCACCAGTCGGAAGGCAAGCCCGTGGTTGAATTTTGATTATTTTTCAACAGCGTGTAATTTCTGGTTAAGGCTGTGCTCCAAAAAGAAGCTTGGTCCACGTCTTTGAAAAGCTCAAATGCCGCAGGGCTAACATAGCTGGGATTTCTTTTGGAATTCCAATTGTCGCCGGGCTTATGGAGGCCATTGGTTTCCATCTCATATTGCCTGATTTTTGCAACTAAACTTCCGGCATCGGTGAGGTATTTCTGGTCTCCGAACTGATAATGAGCCATTATAAGGGCGGCGGCTACGTCAAATTCGGCATCGGTTGCGGCATTCATTTGATTAACTCGACTAAAACCTTCTATTTTCCAATTCATAAGACCGTTCTGGTTAGGCCATTTTTTATAATATTCCCATAGTTTGTCAAAATTGGATTGGTAGCTTGTGGAGTTATCGCTAAAATAAACCATCATTATCATGCCATATCCAATCCCTTCGCTAACCGTATAATTTTTATCGTCAAATTTTATTCTGGCCAGATTGCCGCTTTCTTCGTAAAAGTCTCTTAAAAAGTTTGTGAACTTGGTTTTCAAGTTTGCGGAGGCGTTTGCCGAGGTTGCATTGATTGTCCCATTGCCGTAAGAGGTTTCTTGCGGATAGGGGAAATTGACTGCTCCGTGCGAAACAATAGAAAACAGCAAAAGACAAAAAACAGCAGTGAAAATCCGGTTTTTCATAAAAAGCCTCCTTAAAACAATGCTTAGTTTAATATATATATTTTTTTGACAAAAAGATGAAAAAAGCTCCGTTTTTTAGACGGAGCCGGTAAATTTGCATTTTTTTGTGATTATCTCACTGTCACTTTAACAATTCGCCTCCAGGAATTGTTGCTCGCCTTAACTATATACAGGCCGTGCGGCAAATCCGAGAGTTGAACGATATAGTTGCCCGGTGAAAAAGTCAATGTGCGAACCGCATTGCCTTTCAAATCAAAGATTTGAATCGCTGCATTATCCTTAGCCTGCAAATTTACGGCGTTTTGCATTGGGATCAAAGCGTTGCTATGCACAAGTTGAGGCAAAAGAATCGGGGTAGAGCCGCTGCTTGAAGAGCGGGCGGAAGAAGACGAATTGCCGCCGCTGCTTGAGGAACGGGCTGAGGAGGAGGAATTGCCGCCGCCGCTGATTGAGGAGGAAGAAGTGCCACCACCACCTCCGCCGCATTTGGAAGCAGGCTTTTCTTCCGGCAAAGTTATAGTGCCCGAACAGCGGAAATTCTTTATGGCCAAAGAACCCGGACTTTCGGATATTGCCGTTGACTTTCCATCAGAACCTACTAATTCCCAAGCAAAAGCATAAATTTTGCTAGCACTAAAGCTCACCAGATCGGCAGTAGGCACCCAAGTTGGCTGTGCCAATTCGTCATTAGGTACCGAAACAGGAGTCCATGCGGTTTTGGAGGCTTGTGTGATTATTTTAAAATGGTCTTTGCCACTGCCTTCTTCAATCGCTGTGGTCTGGACTTTGAACTTGTGCGCCGAACCTTTGTATTCGTAGCTAAAACCTGTGCAACTTGACAAACTATAGCCGCCGGCACCCGTTTTGCCATTGTTTCTTGCGCTTAAACCCAAACCCACAAAGGGTTCGTATTCATAAGTGCCTTTATTAAGCGTATAGCTCTTAATTTGGACAGCCCAATCGCCATCTTGCAGAACTACTCTATAGCTTTCTATTTCTTTGCAATTAGCATTCTCGTCAAGGGAGGTAAATTTATCGTTGGTTATTGTGGATTGAGCTTTGCCGCCACTGCCATCGTCTGCGTCTTTATCCGTATAGGCATACCAAGGCTCCCAAGTTTGCGCAAAACCTCTGTCTTCTACGCTTTCACTGCCTGCTATGCTGAGTTTGTCCAGTTGTGTACCGTCTCCACCGCCGCCTATTTCGGGCATAGTGGTGCCGCAACTATTTGAGGCACATGCTTTTAAATTTGGCATATTGCCACTGGCAAGCAGAGCGGTTAAAATATACAGCGATTGATTGAAATAAGACGCATCGTTTTTGGTATTCATGGTACTCCAAAAACTATTCATCTTGGCTTGATAAGTGCTATTGACGGAAAGCGCATTCATCAGCGAGCCTATATAACCGGCATTGGCATCGGTTCCCATAGTTCCGCTCAAAGCGATAGGCCCCTGAACTGCGGCAGGCTGCAATCCGTTAACCCAACTGGCTAATTTGGTTAGCAACGCTTTTGCTTCCGAATGCCCAAACCAGGCATTTGCTGTTGCCCAGCGCCAGGGAGCGCGCACGGCATCCATATCGTAATTTGCGGTATTGTTTCCGCAACTATTAGTGCAAGTTACGGGATTGCCGCTTGAGTTTGCCCATCCGGATGGCAAACCTGTTGTGCTGTTTTGGTTGGCTGTTAAAAAAGAGTAATTTTTGGTTATGGCGGTACTCCAATTTGAACTGTTGCCTAAACCTTTGAAAATTTCAAAAGCGGCAGGAGCCACGTAGCTGGGATTTTTAACGTCATTCCAGCTATCGCCCGGTTTATGAAAACCATTGCTCTCCATTTCGTGTTCCCAAATTTTTCCTATTAAAGTTCTTGCGTCATCTTCATATTGTGTATTGCCAAACTGATAGCGAGCCATTGCAAGGGCAAGGGCAACATCGTATTCCGCATCCGTAGCGGAACCGGTGCCTAGCGCATTGTTAAAGCCACTAATGCGCCAGTTCATAAGTCCCTTGTCGTTTGTTTTCGCTTTGTAATATCTCCACAGATTGTCAAAATGGGTTTGATAGCTATCGGTATTATCGCTAAAATAAACCGCCATTAACATGGCATAGCCAATGCCCTCGGAAACGGTTTCGTTGGCTTTAGAGGCATCGCTTGGGTCAGTGAATTTTATGCGAGCGCAAGTGCCGGTAGTGCCTGTCCAGCCACCACCGCCGCCGCTACAATTGCCTGTTACGTAAAAATCCCTGATATAGTCCTTAAACCTCTGTTTCAAATCGGCATCGGCGGTTGAGTTTCTAACATTTATTGTGCTGTTGCCGTATAGCTTCCTCTGAGGATACGGGTAATTAACGGCAGAATAGCACACGGCAAAGCTGAGGGCTAGTGCGAGAGAGACTTTTTTTAGCATAAATGCTCCAGTTTAAAAACAATTAGTCCAATATAAATATATATTCTTATTTTGAAAATAGGTTAAATTATTTTCAAAATACAATTTTTAGTGATATTCACCGCACCGGCACGGCAATAGTCTGCCGCCAACTGCCGCTGCTCGCCCTCACAAGGTAAAGGCCTCTCGGCAAATTCGCCATATGCACAACATAACTACCCTGACTAAAATCAAAAGTGCGAACCGCATTGCCTTTCAAGTCAAAGATTTGAACCGTGGCATTGCCTGTTGCCCGCAAATTCACCGCATTTTGCATTGCGCTTAACCCGTTGCTTAGTACCGTTTGAGACAAAATAACGGGAGTGTTGCCATCGGAACTGCTGCTCCTGGCAGAGCTAGAACTAGAGCCTCCACCCGAACTGCTGCTCCTGGCAGAGCTTGAACTGGAGCCTCCAACCGAACTGCTGCTCCTGGCAGAGCTTGAACTGGAGCCTCCACTGCCACTGCCGCATTTGGGCGGGTAATATTCAGGGAAGGTCATGGTACCAACGCACTTGAAATCTTTTATTGCCAGGGAACCTGTTTTTTGAGCTATTCCCGTAATTGGGTCGCCTAACTTGCAGTCAGGAGGGCCTTTTTTACAAACGCCATCGCCTTTGATTTCCCAAGCGAATGCCTCTATATCACCTAGCTTAAAATCAATGGGCTTTCCCCAGCCTTCTTGTGTAATATCCGTTGTTTGCACGGCTATATCTTCCCAACCGTTGGTGCTGGAGCCTTTAGTGCCAACCTCTATAAAATGGTAATCATAATCCGTGACGGTTTTCAACTGCACTCTGAAATTGTGGGAAGCCCCTTTATATTTATAGCTAAAACCGCCCGTGCAACCTGAGAAATTATATTTTGTGCCGTTATTTTCCGCATCCAAACCCAAGGCGACAAAAGGATGCCACTCATTGTCTCCCTGGCTAAGGTTGTAGTTGGCAATTTTGGCAACCCAGTCACTGCCGTCTTGCATAACCACGTTGTAGGTGTCTTCGTTCTTGCAGGCTTTGGTTTCTTTATCCCAAACATCCTTTGGTGTTTTTGTGTTTTGAATAGTGGACGAACCTTTGGATTCCTTATCCGTAAAGGCATACCAAGGCTCCCATGTTCTCGCATAGCTTTTGTCTTCCCCATCGGCATCGACAAATTGGTCTATCTGGTCGCCGGAGGTGGAACATTCGCCTGCCGGGTTGGTGTCGCCTTTCAATGCTCTTAGGTTTGGCATATTGCCGGTCGCCAAAAGTGCTGCCATAATATGCGAAGTCTTTTTATAATAAGAATCGTCGTTGAGACCTGTTAATGCACTCCAAAAACTATTCATTTTTGTTTGATTTGAGGAGCTATAAGAAAGGGCATTTGTGAATGGCCCTACAAATGTTGAATTGTAGTCATTGCCCGTGCTTCCGGTTAATGATATAGGGCCTTTTATATCTGTGGCATTTTTGTTGTTTAGAAATTTGGAATTAATATTTTGGAGCAAGGTTTTTGCATCTTCATGGCCATACCAAGCATTGGCCCAAGCCACGCGCCAGGGAACACGAGCCGCATCGTAGTCGTATGCGGGATTTTTGTTGTCAGGACCGGTTGCAGGGGAACCGTTGTCTGTACACCAATCGGAGAACAATCCGGCGGAGCTTGCATTTTGATTAGCTTTAAGCATGGTATAATTTGCCTCAATAACGGATTGCCATTTATTTTTATTTTGCTGGCAGGGTTCTATTTCTTTGAAAATTGCCCATGCGGCAGGGCTAACATAGCTCGGATTTCTTATATCGTTCCAAACATCTCCGGGTTTGTGCAAATTGTTGGGGCTAATTTCGTATGACCTTATTTTTGATATTAAAACTCTGGCTGTGTCAAGGTAATTTTTGTTGTTTGAAGTGCCAAATTGATAATGGGCCATCACAAGCGCAACGGCAACATCAAAGTCCGCATCGCTGGCGGCGTTGTCTTCAATCTTAGTGCTAAATCCGTTAATTTTCCAGCGCATTAGCCCACGCTCGTTTAGGAAACTCTGGTAATACGCCCATAACAGATCAAAGTTTGTTTGATAGCTTGTGGAGGCATCGCTAAAATAAACCATCATCAACATACCGTAGCCAATGCCTTCGCTAACGGTTTGCGACTCAGTGTCAAATTTTATGCGGGCGCATGACTTGTTGCCGGGACAGGTGCCTGTGGTGTAAAACGAGCCTAAAAAGGATGTAAACTTGCTTTTTAGGGTTGCGGAGGCAGCATCCAAATCTCCAACGTTAATTGTGCTATTGCCGTAAGATTTTTTTTGAGGGTACGGGTAATTGACTGCACTATGCGAAATAGCGAAAAATAACAAAAAACAACAGGAAACGGCGGGGAAAAACCTGTTTTTCATAAAAACCTCCATAAAATCTATATATAATATAGTAAATATTAACTCATGCCTGGGGTATAGGCATACCCAAACCGGCTAACCAGCGTTTACTATATTACTTCCAGAATGTCCAACTTCAACATTTTCATCTCATACAGGCGCAAAGGCGGTTTTGACACCGCCAAACTCATTTATGATAGATTAAGAATGGACGGCTATTCCGTTTCTTTTGACATAGATACCCTGGAAAACGGAGATTTTGGCAATGAACTGGAAAAAAGAGTTAAAAAATGCAAGGATTTTTTAGTCATATTAAGCCCCGGCGTCTTTGACTGCTTTTCCGAAACGGGCTATGACCCCAAAGACGATTGGGTGCGCCGTGAAATAGTCTGCGCTCTTCAGGCCAATAAAAATATAATTCCGCTCCTGCTGGATGATTTTGCCTACCCCAAAAGATTGCCGGCTGATATTAAGGAGCTAAACAGAAAGAACGGCATAGAGATCAATCCCAAACTTTTTGAAACCTCCTATGAAAAACTCAAACAGAACTTTTTGCGCTCAAAACCGTATTGGAAAATCAGATATAAAAAGAAAATAAGATGGGCTATCGCAACACTTATTCTAGCATTTGTAGTTTGTTTGACTTACTTTTTACTTACAATCTATCAACAGAAGAATCTAGAGGTAAAAGAGTGCAAAACAGAGCTTCAAAAGGCAAATTACATAATAATTGAAAAGGAAATCGGGCTTGTACGCATAGCCGATTCGTTAAGAATCACAATAGAAGTTGAAATGATGCGCAAAGCGGATTCCATACTAAATATAAAGGAAAAATTTGAACGCACAGCGGATTCCATGGCTTATTATTTGGATTCCTTGAAAAAAATGCAGTCAAAAATGCGAGCGCAAATCAATGCTTCGCCGCCTGCTGCCAATGTTAATACCGCAAAACCGGCGGCAAAGCAACCGGTGGCTAAACAGCCGGCACCAGCGGCAAAACAACCGGCGGCAAAGAAAACACAGACAAAAGGAAGCTCTAAATGAAACTCTCCGAACTGATAGCGCACAAGAACATAATTTTGCAAATGCACAATGTTCCCGATGCAGACGCTGTTTCCTGCGCTTATGTTTTGCAAAAATATTTTGAACGGCATAACTGCAAGGCAAAGATTATTTACGGCGGCAAAATGGAAATAACCAAACCCAGTTTAATAATACTCATTGAAGCCCTTGGCATAGAAATGGAACTGGTTTCCGAAATTCCCGCAGCGGATTTGCTCATAACGGTTGACTGCCAATACGGGGCGGGGAACGCGCAGAAATTCCCCTGCAAAAAATTTGCCGTTATAGACCATCACATAAGCGAAATAGCCGAAAATGAATTCTGTGAAATAAATCCGGCGCTTGGCAGTTGCGCAACCCTTGTCTATTCCATATTGCTGAGAGAAAGGGATTCGGCTGATTTTTTGAAAGATGAAAAAATAAGCACTGCCCTGTATTACGGGCTTTATACCGATACAAACGGGCTTACCGAAGTGAGGCACCCTTTAGACAGGGATTTATCGGAAGTTTACTTTGACAAGACCCTGATGAAAAAACTGAGAAATGCAAATCTGACCATGCCGGAGCTTTCCATAGTTTCCGAAACTTTAAAAGTATTTGAGATTGTAGAAGACATAGCCCTGTTCAAGGCACAACCATGCGACCCGAACATTCTCGGTTTTTCCAGTGATATTGCAATGCAGGTTGAATCCCTTGATGCCTGCGTTGTATTTTCAAATATAGACGATGGCTTAAAACTTTCTGTTCGCTGCTGCAGCCGGGAATACATGGCAAACGAATTGGCGGCGTTTTTGTGCGAGGGTTTTGGAAGCGGTGGAGGAAACCTGGAAAAAGCGGGCGGTTTCTTGAAAAATTCGGAAGAATATTTAATTGCCAGAGTAAAAGAATACCTTACAGCTTTTGACAAGATTTACGCAGGGCAAACTCCCATTGATTTTACCTCTATGAAACGTTATAGAAAGCTTCAGATACCGGTTGGCTTTGCAAAATGCGAAGACCTGTTTCAAGACGGAACAAAAATCACAATTCGCACAATGGAAGGCGATTTGGATTTGATAGCCAGGGAAAATATTTATTTTATGATAGGCATAGAAGGAGAAGTGTATCCTATTCTGCGCGAAAAATTTGAAAAAAATTATATTGCCATGGAAGACGAATACCAGCAAACTTTTGAGTATCCGCCGACTGTGATAAACAGGCTTACCGGAAGAAAACAGGGCATTTCGCGTTTTGCCAAGATATGTTTTCCCAGAGACCAAAAAATAATAAAGGCCAGGCAAATTGAAAAACTCACAAAGGTATTCAGTTATTGGGACACCGAAAAATATTTCTCCGGCAAACCTGGAGATTTTTTAACCGCCAACGAAGCCGATTTGGGCGATTGCTATATTGTAAACGAGAGAATTTTTTATAAGACATATGAATTGATGTAGCTACAGCACCCCAATCCAGATTTTAATTCTGGTGTCTTTTGGCCTGTCCAAGCCCCTCGCTACCCTGAAATTAAAATTAAAGGGCACGGAATAGAACATGCGGTTTTCCAAATTCCAATCTATGCCAAAGCTCCGCAGCCAATTATCCCTGTGCTTCAACGCAGGAAACGGGTGAGTCTCCCAAGCGGAACCCATCTGCGCAAAGGGTGAAAAACTGAAATTTCTTGTGGTGAAAATCCAGAATCTTTTTCTGAAGTCGTTGTAAATCGGAAATTTATAGCGAACTTCCGCCAAAACGGTTCCCGTTCCCTGCCGAAAATAACTCTCGCTGCTTTCCAAGATGGGATAACCTTCCATAACAAGGGGGTGCAGGTAAAAATTGTCAAGCGTATCGGAGTCTGCGCTTCGCCAATCCAAAATACCGCCGCCAAAAAGCAAAAACGAGAGTTTGCCGTATTTTTGCAAAGGGCTGTTTAGAGATATATTTGCAGAAAATGCCCATTCGTGCAAATTAAAATTTCTGTAAATAGGAGTGATAACTCCGGCATCGCTTACTATAAAGCTCTCCGCAAAAGTTCCCGGTCTGAATAAATCCGAGTTGGAAAAAGAATAGAGGCCCTGCAAAGCGAGCAGGGAATCTTGCGTTGCAAAACTCGCAATCAAGCCCAGTTGCCATCTTTTATGATAATCCCATGCGAATCCGTCTTGGTAAAGATTAAAGGCTTCCCAATCATAAGAGGCGAATGCCGTTAGAGAATCCCCTTTTTTGAAAATGGAGTAGGAAGCGGAAAACAAAGCGTTGTAAAGTTCGGAGGCATACTCGCTTAATGCAAGCGAATCGTCGTAGCTGCGAGGGTCTTCGTAGCGCACGGTGTCTTTTGAGGGCGTGTTGGTTCGCATAAATGCAAGGCTAAGGGTAATCGGAAAACTGCGGTTTTCCAAACCTGCGAATAAATCGCTCTGGCTATCCTCGCCGAATTTGCCTATTTGCTGCAAAGCGGCTATTTGGAAAAAATTTTTGTCAAGCGGGTCATTCAAGCCAAACGCAAGCCCTATTTTCGGAACCGCTATCCCCGTGTTGACCGCACCGAAATCAGGTGGCCGGTCGTCAAAGGCGAACAAGGGAACAAGGATTGGCATTCGTGGAATCGGTAAATAATTTCTTTCGGAATTTGCAAAGGAAATTTCAGGGGGGATGGAATGATTTGTCTCCGCAATAACGTTGGTGATATCGGATGACACAACACCGATTGTGTCAATTTTATATATTGAAAATCCATCCATGTCGTATCCTATATAATATAATCCGCTTGTATCCGCAACAGGCGAAAAGGCACCGCCTAAAACATTTGTAATGCGTTGTACCTTTTTTGTTTGCAAATCCATTTTATATATATTGAAAATTCCCGTTTCATCGCTGGAAAAATAAATGGACTTTCCGTCCAAGCTCCAGTTGGGGTTGCGGGTGTCGCCTGATGATATTATAGCGTCATTGAGCAAACCGATTTTTCGGCTTGTTCCGTCAAAATAATTAAATGCAATTTGGCTTCCGTCCGGTGAGAATTTCGGGTTGAAAATATTAAATTCCTCGCCGCTTGGAACAACAAGGTCCTTATAATCTCCCAATGTGTCTGCGCTTGCTACAGACAGATAAAATCTCGTTCCGTTTTGCTCCCGTCTGGCAAATACAACCTGCTTTCCGTCCGGTGAAATATCGGGATAAACAGCATCTGCGAATTTTGTGACCAAGCGGTTATTGCCAAGAGTGTCTGCTATGGCTATGTCAAAATACGGTCTTCCGTTTTTATCCCTGTTTTGGTAGGTCACATAAGCGAGGAGCAAGCCCTGCGGAGTTTGCCTGATGCTCATTCCCTGAGAAAGATAAGGCTTTTTCAGTTTAAATTTTTTAAAATGCTCTGGAACCGTGTCTTTTAATTCAAAGACTCCACCGTCAAAAAAATCGCCGCCAAAATTTGAAAGCCCGTAGAGATTGCCGTTTGCCAAAGAGATGAATTCGTTATAAAAAACGTCCTCTGTTATTTTTTTCCCCGTAACCGGTGTGCCGAGCGAACTGCGAACTTTTTCGTAATGCTCTTTTCTGTTTTCCTTCCAGTTTTTATATAATTCCTTTTCCGTGATTTTAAACCTGCTGCTCAAGGCTCCGCTTAAAGTCAGGTTGGATATTTTTCCCATATCCTTCCACAATTCGGGAATCGCATTTTCCCCGTAGGTTTCCGCAATATAACGCACCATATCAAATCCCTGGGTATATGGGCCAAGTTCCGCCTCCAATGCCTGCTCGCCAAAATCTTCCATAAATTCCAAAGGCAAAACCTTGTTTTCCAAAAATG
Organism: Candidatus Fibrimonas sp.; assembly: GCA_031273195.1. GTDB lineage: Bacteria > Fibrobacterota > Fibrobacteria > Fibrobacterales > Fibrobacteraceae > Fibrimonas. The sequence continues at coordinate 1,196 of JAISSJ010000094.1, read as the reverse complement.
CAGTTCGCAAAAGCATATCCCTGTGGGTATCCCAGTAGTCAAAGCCCATTCTGTAGCTCTCAAACTGAGCGGTGCCTTCTGCAAACCAAAAGGGCTGAATCATAAAAGGAATGTATCCGGCAAAATTAACCTGCTGCCGTTCATTGTAAAAATCCGTCCCTGAAACTTGCAAACCCTGGATCCACGGGAAAGGCGTTTTGCTCCCGCTCTGCATACTAGCCAAATGGCTGAATTCGTGGGTTACAACATCCCTCATCCAGGAATGCGAGCCACGAATTTTGAAATCCCAATTCGTGAGCCATATACGCATCATATTATAAACCGGATTTGCCTCGCCGTTGCTGTAAAGGGCATTGTCAAACACCAAATTAACCTTGCTTGGCAATTTTATCTTATAGCGGTTTATTATGGTATCGTAAACGCTCTCGGCAATCTCGGTTGCCCGTGCCGCCCGTTCTCTGTGCTCTGCGGGGTAGTGCGCCAAAAAATGCTCCGTCTCCGCGCTTTTCCAGTTTATGCCGCTCTGGTTGCCGTAAAATGCGGCAAAAGCAATAACAGGGGCGAGAAGAATTGGAGAAAGTTTCATTCGTGTGAAAAAACAATATAGAAAACTCCGCTTGGGGAGTGTAAAAATACCGCCCTCCGTAGGCTAAAGGCGGCACAATGCCTGCTTTAATCGTCATCGTGGGGCATATCGGAACATTTAAATCCATCAGGAGTTCCATAGAGATAAATAAGTTTATCGTCTTCTGGACACTGAAGTTTAGAGTTTGGCGGGCAGTCTTCCATAAAGACACCGCCCGCGTGGGTACAACCGGCGGGTGGGAAATCGCCTTTGCTGGTCTTCATGCAGGCCGTAACACCCTCAAGGGGGAGAGAACCTTCTCCAAAAAAACACGCTCCCGCTCCATACGTGGGTGCGGGAGGAGGGTCATCTTTGTCGTCGCTGCAAGCGAAAAGGGTGAATGCCATGGTTGCGCAAGCAACCGCCAATAGAAAACGATTCGTTTTCATAGTGAACCTCCTTTGGTTAGGGGAAAATTTTGAGTTAAAAAATGCGAGATTGCAGTTACAAGAGTTCTTGCAACTTTGAGCTTGTAACTTTTCAGGCTTAGTTAATGGGGGGGGGGGGTAAAGAGCAACAGGACAATATATTATCCCTTTCTGTTTTCCAGAAATGAGCCACAGGGGCAGGG
>JAISSJ010000093.1 GCA_031273195.1 Candidatus Fibrimonas sp. | reverse complement strand
ATTCAGAGTATTTCCGCCACAGAACATACCAGTATACAAACGCAAAGTGGAAAAAACACTAGCGAAACAATAAACAAGAGCTTAAGACAAGAAATAACGAACACAAGCACCGCCGTCCTAGCCAAAGTGGAAGTGAAATCCCACTACGACAAAAAAAGCGGCAACATATACGGCTTCGCCGCCGTCAGGAAAAAAGACTTGGCGGCTTTCTATAGGTCAAGCATAAATTTCCTGTTCTCCTTTGCCGAGAAGGAATTCGCCTTGGCAGAGCAACAGGCCAGTCAGGGTAGAAAGAAAGCGGCATTGGATAAAATCCAAGCGATAGAAGACACATTGAAAAGCGTTGGCTACTGGGGTTCTTTTTTGCAAAAGGTGGAAAACGACAACTCCTACCATGAGCGTGAAAAAGCATTCTGGCAAAAGGCCGGCGACCTGAAAATGCAACTTCAAAACGGAACCACCGTGTATCTGAACATCACCGGCGATGACAGCCTAGAGTCATTGGGTGCGGAAATGCAGGAAAAGGGCTGCAACTGCTCCATAGCGGAAAAAGAGGAAGACGCAGACTACACAGTTGCGATAAAAGCCAAATTGAACAACTGCACCGAAAGCGGCAACGGCTTGGTCTTCTGCTACGCTACCGCCACCGCCGCAGTGAACAGCCTCAAACACGGAAAACCCGCAAGCCTCAAAATCCCTGAAGCCAAAGGCGGCTGGCCAAACAACAACAAAGACAAAGCCACGGCAGAGGCCTTCAAAAAACTCACAAGCTCCTTGGCGGAAAAAATCAACCAAAGCATCAACCAATGAGGAACCCAATGAAAGTCCATTCAATTCTACACGCATTCGCCTTGACCGGCGTTCTTGCAATATCCCACGCCTCCGAGAACTGGACCGGGGACGGCGGCAAGGGAGCAAGCATCACCATTGACGCCCCGAAATCAACAGGGCTTGCGGAGAGCCAAAGCCATCTGCCAACAGTGGTGCAGGCGGAGCTTATCAGCAATTTCACTAACTATTCCGACATCGAAGTCTTGGACTGGGAGAATCTTGGGGAGATATACTCCAAGCTAGGTTCAGGCGTTTTCGGCGGCGAAAGCACGGAAGCGGCCATGCAGGATTTGGGACAGCTCGCATCGACAACGCATTTCATGACCGGAAGGATAACCAAATCCGGCACAAGCTACCACCTGCAAATGACCATAACCAAAACCTCCAACAAAATGACAATAGCCTCCTATTCGGGGACATTCTCCTACTGGGACTTGGACAACCTCACAGGCATACGCAAGGCCTCGCTTGAATTGCTCAAAAAGATGGGCGTGTCGCTCACGGCAAAGGCACAGGAAGAGCTTGCCGGGGCAGCAACCGCAAGCTATGCGAGCGGGCAAGCGGCTTTCGCCAAAGGCATGGCCGCCCAAAGACAGGGAAACGAGGTGGCGGCGCTGAGCTACTATTTCCAAGCCGCCGCCTTCGACCCCTCAATGCGTGAAGCGGCAAGCCGCTCCTCAACCCTGAACGCAAGCATAGCAAGCGGCAGCATGGGCGACAATGTCCGCAACGACATACAGTGGCGCAAGCAATGGGTGGACAGGCTAACGGAAACGGAGCAGTTTTTCGACAACTTCAACAAGATGGAGTCCATGCCCTACACATTGTTTTACTCAAAAGACATCAACCAGGGCAAAATCAATTACCAAAACGAGACCGTGGCATTGAGCATAGAGACATATCTCTACGGCAGCGGTATTTGGACGGTTTCCATAGAGCGAGCCTTGCAAGCGGTCTATGACGGCCTGAACGCAACCAAGAGAAAGGACGACTGGGAACTGGGCAGATGGCCCCAGCGGGGTGTCACCGACCTGAACGCTTTTGAGAAGCGGAGCAATAACTTCTCCGTGGTTTTTGAACTTGTCAACAACCAGAACAAAGTGATAGGCAGGCAGACTTTGCAATCGGGAGGCTCTTGGGGTCTGAACTGGAGCGGCCGGCCCAGAGTTGAGATGTCCAACGCGAGCAGAAAAACCCTGAACTTCCAAAATGTAAACGCAAACGACATAACCGACAACCTGACCATACGGGTTGCGGACGTGAACGGAACAGATGCCGAGACAGCGGCCATAGACGGCATTCTGCAAATAAAGGCTATCACAAAGAGCGAAGCCGATCTGTATGACAGTTTCAGATTTTCAAGGGGTGAGGTGCAGGGCTACAGGCACACTAACATCCCGAAAACTCTGGTTATCCCCGATGCTATCTGGGGCGATCCGGTTCTCTCCATTGGCGAAAAGGCGTTTTATGATAAACGTGACATCACCATAGGGGCCAGCATTACCATAGGGGCAAATGTGGATATGGCAAAGAATTCATTTCCATATTATCGTCCATTCTACTTGTTTGGCCAGCAACCTCCGGATTCTTCATTTCAGCATTTTTATAACGGAACTGGCAAGAAGGCAGGTACATATGTATTAGTTAGTACTATTGGTAATTTTCAAGAATGGCGTAATGAATCAGAGTTTAAGCAGGAAAAAGAGCAGGAAGAAGAGCGGAGGTTAAAACTAAATAAGCGTCTGATAAGGCTTGGAGTGCGCTTGAGAGGAGGTCTTTTTGACCAAGACCCTAACGCAGGTTCGGAATTGTTTGGCAAGTCCTATGCAAATTACGAGGAAATGGGAAAAGCGAAAGGAAGAAGAAAGAATAACATTGCCAATGCCGCATACTTTACTCCAGGATTAACGCTAGGTTTAAGGATAACGCATAATATAGCTCTTGCCACGGAATTGAACTATAATTTAGTTTTTAATTATAATTTTTGGTATGGAGACGGAGGTGAAGAGGAAAAGGAAGATTTTGCCAAAGTTTTAATATCTTATCAAACAATAGAAGTTCCGGTTTTGCTTAGATGGTTCTTTCAGGACGAAGACGAAAGTGTCGGTTTCTATATTGAAGCCGGATTTCAGTTTGGATTTCCAGTTAATTCCAAAGCAACGGTGAGCAGTGGCAGTGAGTTCCCCGGCAGCCCATTTAAGGACGAATTTTCCGACTTCAGAGTAGAAAGAGATCAGGAGATTGTCTTTGGGTTTGGGCTTCGTTTCTTGGACTTCAGCTTGGGGGGAAGATTCACTGTTCCTTTGACAAAACTGGACAGATACGGCACAGTTGAAGCCCCTTTAATAGGTAGCTTCACTCTTGCTTATGATATCTTTTGATTGTAATGGAGTAAACAAAAGCGGGGAAAGGTTTTTTCTATATTACGCATATAACCTAAAAGAGAGGTGTAAAATGGCTATGATAATAGCAGCGAGAACATTAGCGGATTTTGCTGATCCGAATGTTTCGCTTTTTTCGGAAAAGACACTAGAACATTTTCGCAACAAAAAAGACGAGCGAATTCAGAATTCTGTTGCCCGTGAAAACCCTAAACAGGATTTTTGGGATGCTTTGAATGAAGACAGGGAAAGTTTTAAGAATTACAAAATAAACGGCAAAAACGTTGATGAAATATTAAGGGATTTGTAGGTGAAAAATATAGAAGATTACACGAAATACGAAAAAACAAGCGATGAGCAAAAAATAAGAATGGCTAAAAAATTTGCCTGTTATTTGGGAAATTTAAATGATTTGTTTGGAATAAATGCGGTAGAAGTATCCTATTGCGAAAAAACTATTTATGAAGTTATTGAACTTGTGTGGAAAAGAAAAATATATTTTCAAGTATTCCATAATGTAAATGGATTAAACGAATTAAAAGAGGCATCTCTTTATTGTTTTTGGGTTCTGAAACTGCAACCGTTTTTATGGCTAAATACGGAGAAAGCGAACTACGAATTAAATGCAAAGATAGCATTACGGCTTTTTATAAATGGTTTGCATTTTTATTCTGTAAAAAGC
>JAISSJ010000003.1 GCA_031273195.1 Candidatus Fibrimonas sp. | reverse complement strand
AACGTTATTACAATCTGTGCAGGGCAAGCTGCCTCTTTTGGTGCGGTGCTTTTGTGTGCAGGAACAAAGGGCAAACGCTATGCGTGGCCCAATGCCCGAATAATGATTCACCAACCGCTCATTTCCGGCGAGTTTGTTGCCCCGGCCAGCGACCTTGCAATACAAGCAGAAGAAATGCTCCGCATTCGCGATGTTCTGAACGGAATTTTCAGCGAACACACCGGCAAATCCAAAGAAGAACTTGAACGCGATACAGACCGCGACAACTTTATGAGTGCACAGCAAGCTAAGGAATACGGCATTGTGGATGAAGTGAAAAGCGTGGTTTAAATGAATGATTACAAAGAACGTTCCTACCTATCTACTACCGAAGTTGCGGCATATTTAGGGATTAAAGTTCGTGAAATTCAAAGCATGATTAAACAGGAAAAACTCCCTGCGGTTCAATCCACAAGCGGGCAGTACCGCATAAGAATAGAAGATGTAAAAGCAATAGAACAGAAATACAAAACTACAGCGGAAAAAATAAAAGCTAACATTTTAGAGATAAACATAAACAACACATCGCAAAAAGTATTTTTTGAAAACTCCCAAAACATGAAGGAGTTAAGCGACAACACCGTTCATTTGGCGGTGACTTCCCCGCCGTATTTCAATGCAAAAATGTATTCCGGCAAGGCTTTGAAAAATGACTTGGGCAATATACATGATATGGAAAAATGGTTCAGCGAAATAGGAAAAGTTTGGAAAGAGGTTTTCAGAGTTTTGCAGCCCGGCAGAAAATTCTTTTTGAATATTATGAATTTGCCTGTTAGATATAATAACACTTTTAGAACATTGAATTTGGTAGGCAAAAGCGTTGACTTATGCGAAAACGCAGGTTTTATCTTTAAGCGTGATATTATATGGCACAAAACAAACGGGGTCAGGGCACACTTTGGAACCTACCCATATCCCGGCGGAATTTTAATCAACAATATGCACGAATCAATTTTGGAATTTGAAAAACCTAATGATAAGAAATTCAACAAATACGCCCATTTGACAAAGGAAATAAAAGAGAAATCCAAAATAGGCAAGGACTTTTGGCTTTCAATAAAAAACAGCGATGTATGGCTTATGAGCCCAGAAAAAAGCGGAGACGGCAGAGAGCACATTGCCCCCTTCCCCTACGAGCTCCCCTACCGTTTTATCAAAGCATACACCTACATAGGCGAAACAATTTTAGACCCCTTTTGCGGAAGCGGAACTTCCCTGCTTGCTGCTAAAGAGCTTGGCAGAAACGGAATTGGCTACGAAATAAATTCCGGCTTTGCGAAAACCATTAAATCAAGGATAAAAAAATGTCTCTCTTCTCCGCAATAAAATCAGGCCTCTCAAAAACCAGAGAGGCGTTGCTAGGCGAATTAAAAACCATCGCCGGTGTTGGCAAAATAACAGACGAAATGCTTGAAAATCTAGAAGAGCATTTGATAAAAGCCGATGTTGGCGTGGAAGCTGCGTTTTTGCTCACAGATGCCCTCAGAGAACACGGGCTTGGCAAATCCTTAACCCAAAAGGAAATCAACGAAATTTTGCGGAGCGAAGCGGAACGCTTGCTAATTGACCCGCCAAAGCTGGAATGGAACGACAAACCGCACGTAATTTTGATCATAGGCGTAAACGGAGCCGGAAAAACAACCTCCATAGGCAAACTGGCACACCGCTTAAAACAGGAAGGAAAATCCGTTCTGCTCGCCGCAGGGGACACATTCAGAGCGGCAGCCATTGAGCAACTGGAAACATGGGCAGAGCGTTCCGGTGCGGATTTTGTCAAACATCAGGAAAACTCAGACCCCTCGGCGGTAGCTTATGATGCCTGTCAAGCGGCAATCGCCAGAGGCAGCGATATTGTATTTATAGACACTGCGGGAAGGCTGCACAACAAAGACCATTTGATGGAAGAACTTCGCAAAACCGTGCGGGTTGTAAAAAAGGTGAATGAGAATTTTCCTCACGATATATGGCTTGTAATAGACGGCAACACCGGGCAAAATGTGATAAAGCAGATTAAGACATTCCACGAAAATTTTAAGCTAACCGGTTTGATTGTGACAAAGCTGGATGGCACGGCAAAAGGCGGTTCTGTGCTTTCCATAGCGAGCGAGCTTAATATCCCAATTCTTTGGATTGGCGTGGGCGAGAAGATAGAGCATCTATTGCCTTTTGACAAAGCGGAGTATATAAACGGGTTGTTTTTCTAAATTCACTCTTATGCAAGAAGAACGCACATTGGTTTCATTTGACTGGGCGATTAAATATCTGCTAAGGAACAAAGCCGACTATGTGATACTTGAAGGCTTTTTAACAACACTGCTCGGAAAGAAAATAAATATACAAAGCCTTGTAGAAAGCGAAAGCAACAAAGTGTCGGAAGGAGACAAGTATAACCGCACTGATGTGTTGGCAGAGGAAGAAGACGGGACTTTAACAATTATTGAACTGCAATTCACCCCCGAAATAGATTACTTCCATCGTATGCTTTTTGGTTCAAGCAAAGCAATCGTTGAGCATATTGGCGAGGGAACGGATTATTCGGAAGTGAAAAAAGTGTATTCTGTTAATGTGGTTTATTTTGACTTGGGGTCGGGCAGGGATTATATCTATCACGGCACTACAACCTTCAAAGGTTTGCACTATAACGATGAGCTTGAATTGTCATCGGCACAAAAGGCGGAGTTCGCTAAACTTGAAGTGAAGGACATTTTCCCTGAGTTCTATATTTTGAAGGTGGATAGGTTTAAGGACATTGTTCAGAACAAGATAGATGAGTGGGTATATTTTTTGAAACATTCAAAGGTAAGGTCTGAATTTAACGCACCGGGTTTGGAAGAAGCGGTGAAGAAACTAGAATACAGCCGTTTAAGCCCGGAGGAGCGTAGGGCCTACGATAAGTATGTAGATATACGCCGTAGCAATAGGAGTACTATTTACACTGCCAAATTGGAAGGCAAGGCTATTGGGATTGAGAAAGGCGAGGTTATTGGCGAGGCTCGTGGGATTAAGAAAACTGCCAAGAACATGAAATTCAAAGGGTTTGATGTTGCTGTGATTTCTGAAGTTACGGGTTTGTCGGTTGAAGAAATAGAAAAGTTGTGAGAAACTTAGTTTACACTATCCAATTTTGCCGGCTCGCAATAACAAAATGATTTCTTTTATGCTTTCGGAGCTAATGTAGATTTTATTTTCGTAGTCGGTGATAATGTCCGAAACGTCTTTGCTCAATTTATCTTTTTCT
>JAISSJ010000017.1 GCA_031273195.1 Candidatus Fibrimonas sp. | reverse complement strand
GTGCTGAAAAAAAAGCAGATGTCTTCTCTTATTGTGAATTTAATTTTGGCATCTTATCAAAAAAGAATGGGCGAGTCCACAGGCGTGGAACCCGGCTCGGAATTAAAAGCCGCAGTTGAAGGAGCGAGAACCTGCAATGCAAATTTGGTTTTGGCAGACAGAGAGGTTAAAACCACCTTGCGCCGCGCTTGGGGAAGCACTCCTTTTTTTCGCAAGTTCAAATTGCTTGCGAGTTTGCTCGGCTCCGTTTTTGAAACGGAAAAGGTGAGCGAAGAGGAACTCAGCAAAATGCGAGAACAAGACACCCTTTCCATAATGATGGATGATTTTGGAAAGGCTTTCCCGGAAATCAAGCAAATTTTGATAAGCGAAAGGGACCAGTTTTTGGCTGGCAGAATTTTGAAAGCGGAAGGCGATAAAGTTTTGGCTGTTGTAGGAGCTGGGCATTTGCCTGGCATAAAAAGCATAATTGAGAGCAACGAGAAAACCCCGCCGGAAGAAGAACTTTGCAAAATTCCGCCGCCGGGCAAATTAGGAACCATCATAGGTTGGGGAATACCGGCTGCAATAATCCTGTCCATAGTGTATATCGGAATAAAACTTGGGCCTTCTACCGCTGCAGACAATGCCGTTTTTTGGGTGTTAGCCACAGGGTTGCCCGCAGCATTCGGCTCAATCTGCGCCCTTGCCCACCCCCTTGCAATAGTAGCGGCATTTTTTCTTGCCCCGCTCACAACCCTGCATCCATTGGTTGGAGTTGGAATGTTCACCGGTTTTATTCAGGCTTATTTTTGCCCGCCACGTGTTTTTGAGATGGAAACCGCAGCCGAAGACCTTTGGAAACCCAGCCGCTGGTGGAAAAACCGCTTTACCAGAGTTTTTTTGGCATTCATTTTTCCGGGTTTGCTCACAACTATAGGCAGTCTTATAGGCATTGGGAAGATTGTTAGGACCATAAGCGGCAGTTAGTTTGCAAACTTTTAGCGAGGCTCGGATAATTTTTTGAATTCCTTAAAATATTCCGGAAAAGTCTTGTTTACGCATGACGGATTTAAAATTGTGATTTCTGCGCCTTTTTTATTCGGTGAATTTAAGGAGAGCAAGCTAAAACACATAGCCATTCGGTGGTCGTTATAGGTTTCTATTGCGGCCGGTTTTATAACTTTGGGCGGAGTTATCTTTATAAAATCATCACTGGTTATCACCTCTGCTCCAACTTTGCGAAGCTCATTTGCCATTGCGAAAATTCTATCGGTTTCCTTTACCTTCCAGCTCGCTATGCCGGTAATTTTTGTTTTGCCCTTTGCATAGCAGGCAAGGGGGCAAATTGTCATGGCAGCATCGGGAAAAAGAGTGGCATCTACGGTTATGCCCTTTAATTCTGTTCCCATCTTTTCCAGCACTTCCAAAAATTTCACATCGCCCTGCAAACTGTCTTTTTCAATGCCCTTTACAACTACATTTCCCCTCGTTATCGCCGCACCCGCCCAAAAATAACTCGCAGAAGAAGCATCTCCCTCTATTTTTAAGCTCTGCGCCTTGTAAATCCCCTTTTTTGCCTTGAAACTTTTATAATCGTTATTCTCAACTTTTATCCCGAATTTTTCCATCAAGCGGATTGTCATATATACATAGGGTTTTGATATTAATTCCCCAACTACAACTATCTCCAATGGGTCTTTGCAATAAGGAGCGGCTATTAAAAGCGCAGATAAAAACTGGCTGGATATATTTCCTTTTATGTGAACCGTTCCGCCGTTCAATCCATTGGCATTTATTTTCAGCGGCGGGCAACCTTCATTTTCCAGGTATTCAATTTTTGCACCCAAAGTTCGCAAAGCATCCACCAGGTCTTTTATGGGTCTTTCGTGCATTCTAGGCTCGCCGCGCAAAATATATTCGCCGCTTCCCAAGCACAGAGCCGCAGTTAGGGAACGCATGGCTGTTCCTGCATTGCCCAAAAACAAATCTGCCTTTTTGTTTGGAAAATTTGCGTTCTTGGGCTTGCCTAGTTTTTCCAAAGCGTCTCTCATATACCTGGTATCATCGCTTTCCAAAATGCCGAAAAATTCGCTTTCCCCTTCTGCCAAAGCCCCCATTAACAAGACCCTGTTTGAAATGCTTTTTGAACCTGGAACCTGAACCGTGCCGCTGAAATGCGAGGCAGGCTTTAACACGATATTCACAGAATTTCCCGTTGCAAAATACCCTGATTCATGATTAGATGCCTGTACGGAGTATCTCGGTAAAACATGGGATTGTGGGTTGCCATTATCACCGCTGTGCCGCCTGCATTTATTTTTTGGAAAATTTTAAAAACCTCGCTTGCGTTTTCAGGGTCAAGGTTGCCGGTAGGTTCGTCTGCGATTAAGAGGTAGGGGCTGTGTATCATGGCTCGGGCAATGGCCGCTCTTTGCTGCTCGCCGCCGGAAAGCTCTGCCGGCAGGGAATTTTTCTTTTGCAAAATACCTACGGCACCAAGAGTTTCCAAAACACGCTTTTTAATTTCAGCTTGCGGATAATCGGTGGAAACCAAAAGCGAGAGCGCAACATTTTCAAAAACCGTTCTGTCTGAAAGCAGTTTAAAATCCTGGAATACTATCCCGATTTTTCGCCTTAGCGCCTGCACACGTCTCAAGGATATTTTTTTACTGTCAAAATGTTCTTCTCCAAAGTCCACCAAAACCTGCCCATTGCTTTTTTTGTCCGGAAACTCGTCCATGTAAATCATTTTTAAAAGTGTTGTTTTGCCAGCACCGCTTGCTCCGGTTAAAAACACGAATTCACCCTTGCTTATTTTCAAATTCACATTTGAGAGGGCGGTATTGCCGCCCGGATAGGTTTTGGAAACATGGAGAAATGTGAGCATAGCTCCGTCAAAAGGTAGAAAATATTTTCTATTACGGTAAACCCTTGACAAGAGGCATATTTTTTTCTATATTTGTTACTGTATTAGGAGTGTTCACAAAACACGGCTATTCTGTCGCTGTTTCACAAAACAAAAAAGGAGTTTTACCCTTGGCACCTCGTTCTAAACAATTGTTATCAGATGAAGTTCCGCAAGACGCAGAGCTTCCACAGGAAACTAAGGAAATGCTGGAAAACCTTGGTATCAAAAAAAATCTCAAAAGCAAGGCCGCCTCGCATGCCGAGTCGGAGCCTGCTGCTACGGCTGAGCCTGTTTCACAAACAATGCTGCCGCTTGGCGTTATGGTGCCGGATGTTCCGGAAACTGCCGCCCTGCCGCTGCCACCACCGCAAGCTCAAAACGCCGAGCAGGGTGTGGAAGCTCAAAACGGCACAGGCGCAGCCTTTGCGAATAACCGCCAGCAACAGAGGAATTTTCCAAACGGCGGCAACAGCAATAGCAACAGCAATAATAATAATAAAAGGCAGCAGTTTCAGAACAACAATAACAGGTTTAACAACAATAACAACCAAAACCGCAAAGGCAACAGAGGGTTCCGCCCATACGTAGAGGAAATATCGCCGGAAGACATTCCAAAGATAGACAAGGAAGCCATAGACAAAGCTCGCAGCGAATGGGCCGCTCTGCGTACCAAAAACATGCCTGAACTGCAAGCTCTGGCTATAGAACTCAACTTGCCCGATATCAAGGTTATGCGCAAACAGGCCATAATCTACCGCATTTTAGAAGCAAAAGCCTCTACCGTAGAAGGAATGCCCATATATGCGGAAGGGGTTTTGGAGATAATAAACGAAGGCTACGGCTTTTTGCGCAACCCGGACCACAATTATCTGCCGGGCCAAGACGATATTTATGTAAGCCCGAATTTAATAAGGTTTTACGAACTTAAAACCGGTGATACCATAACCGGGCAGGTTCGCGCACCCAGGGAAAAGGAAAAATACTTCGCCTTGACAAGCGTGGAAACCATTAACTACAAAGAGCCGGAAAACGCAAAAAAACGTGTTTCCTTTGAACATTTAACACCTTTGCATCCGTTTGAACGCATAAACCTGGAATATCAGCCGTCCGAGCTTTCAACCAGAATAATGAACCTGTTCACACCCATAGGCAAAGGGCAGCGTGGAGTTATATTAGCACCCCCGCGCACAGGCAAAACGGTTCTTTTGCAGCACATAGCCAACGCCATAAGCAAAAACCACCCGGAAATAAAACTCCTGGTTCTGCTCATAGATGAACGCCCCGAAGAGGTCACGGATATGCGCAGAAACGTTAAAGGCGAAGTGCTGGCTTCAACATTTGACGAACCGCCGGAACGCCATACCCAGGTTGCAGACATGGTTTTGGAAAAGGCAAAAAGGCTTGTGGAACAAGGTGATGACGTGGTTATACTTCTGGATTCCATAACCCGCTTTGCAAGGGCCAATAACGTTGTGATTCCGCACTCCGGAAAAATACTCTCCGGCGGCGTGGACGCAATGGCAATGCAAAGGCCCAAACGCTTTTTCGGAGCG
>JAISSJ010000150.1 GCA_031273195.1 Candidatus Fibrimonas sp. | reverse complement strand
GGGTAAAAGTCTGTAACCACATAATATCCGTTATACTGCTCAAGCCCCCTGAGTTCGAGAATTTTCTCCTCTCCGTTTATGGTCCATTTATCGGGAAAGCGGCTATTATTGGAATTATTGTCCGGCTCATCGCTGCAGCCGGCAAAGAGCAGAAGGCCTACAGTCAATAGACCGTATTTAGCCTTGTTCATAAAACCAGGCACAGAACAGCGCAGAGCCGTGGCCGCCAACAGAAAACCTCTTGTTTTCATCATAAATAACCTCCTTTGGTTAAAAAACAACCCGTCACCCATGCACCACACCGGTGCACATCCATGCACCACGCCGGTGCATGCGCACCGTGCCGGTACATCATAAAACACATAAAATCCTATCAAAAACGGCAGTTCTAGGCTCTTTAAGCAACTGCCTCTTATTGCTGCTATGTTTATCCGCAACCACCCTAGCCGCAAAATCGTTAGGGTCTTCCGTGAGCACATTGTCATACAATTCTGCTCTTATCTTGTGCCTACGTAGCTCATTCTCAGCCATTTTAAGGCCTCCTTTGTGAATTTGGTGAAAAATGTATCCCCAGCCCTCCAACGTGCGTTATACGCCATTCTAGGCCCCTTAGAAACGATTCTAGTAATGCCTTTAAGGGGGGGGGGGGGGGGTCAAAAATGGGGTTACCGCAAAATACGGCCAAAATCTGGCGCAGCCAAGTTTGGTTTCAGGCGTTTTTTGGGTGAAATTCAGCATTTGAGGTAAATGTAGAAATATTTTGCGGGTTTGTCAAGGCAAAAAATATTTTTTTTTACCCTTGACATTTGTCAAAAAAAATGCTATCTTTGTTCCAGAAACAAAAATGGAGATGGAAATATGAAACAAATAATAAGCATTTTTGCCTTATTAGCGGTCTTATCGGCAAACGTCTTTGCACAAGAAGAAGAAGCCGGTACTTCAAAAGCAATGGACATGAGGTTTGGCATCCGTGCCGGTACCAATTGGAGTTCAATGTCTATGAGAGCAGGCTATTACAACAGTGGATATAGTTTCGGTAGTGTCTTGGGGTTCCAAGTAGGAGGAGCGGCGGAAATACCGATTTCTCAAGTATTTCTTGGCAAAAAGGACTTCTACATAGGAGCCAATCCGGCTGTAATGTTCATCTCTAAGGGTGGAGATTACGGATTTTTGGGGGTTGGCGGGGAAATAACCACTTATTACCTTGAAGTGCCGGTGCCGGTATCATTTGGAACATACTTTGGCAAAAGCCAAAACTTTGGCGTAAGAGTAGAACTAGGCCCTTATTTTGCCATTGGCCTCTTCGGTTCAGGCGACGGGCTTCTTGAAAATGTCAAACCCTTTGACGAATTGTCGCGTTTTGATGCAGGACTGACCTACGGCGCGGCTATACAGTTTATAGGCGATTTCTATTTCGGAATGCACAGTAGCATCGGCTTCACCGACGACGATGTCAGCACTTTTGCCCTTACTTTTGGGTATAAGTTCTAATAGTAGGGGCAAACCTGCGTGTTTGCCCTTTTCGCCTAGTTTCCCAAGCCGAATTTCCGCCTAGCCTCGGCTAGAGGCAAATATAGTTAAGGAAAATCAATCTTCAACCCTCTCCCTCTAGCTTCCTCAATAGGAACAAGAGGCTTCTCCTCCTTTCGGCTCAAAGTGTCTCGGAGCTTTTGCTGCTTTTCATAGTTCTCTTGCAAAAATGCGTTTTGCTTGGATTTGTTCAAAATGGATTGTGCTACAAAAACCGCTCGCCCGGCATCCGGAACATAGACAACAGGCTGCTTGCCGGATGGTGCTATTTTTGCCGCAGTGTGCAAAGCGGAAGTTGTTGCTCCGCCTATCATAACAGGGATTTCAAAATTTTCTTTTGAAAGCGTTTCCACAACAAAACTCATTTCGGCCAGGCTCGGAGTTATAAGACCGGAAAGCCCTACCAAATTCGGAGCGTGTTCCTTGACCGCTTCCAAAATTTTTTCCGCAGGGCACATAACTCCCAAGTCTATGATTTCGTAGTTGTTGCAAGCCAGCACAACCGCAACTATGTTTTTCCCTATGTCGTGAACATCGCCCTTCACGGTTGCAAGCAATACCTTCCCCGCCTTTGCACCCAAGCCCTTGCGTTCCGCTTCAATGTGGGGCTGCAAAACGGAAACCGCCTTTTTCATAACCCTCGCACTTTTCACAACTTGAGGCAAAAACATTTTTCCCGCACCGAACAATTCGCCAACCTTGTTCATGCCGTTCATCAAGGATTCTTCTATTACTTTGAGCGGGCTGCCAAAAGCGATACGTGCCTCATCCGCATCGCCTTCTATAAAGGAATCTATGCCTTTAACCAAAGCGTAAGAAATGCGTTCATCCAAAGGCAACTCCCGCCATGCCAAGGCATGTGCGTGGCTTGCCGTTTCGCTTTTGCGTTCCTTGACGCTTTCCGCATATTGCAAAAGCCGGTCGGTCGCATCCGGGCGGCGATTGAAAATCAGGTCTTCTATCAAATCCCTTTCTATAACCGGAATATCATCGTAAATCGGGAGGGAACCCGCATTCACTATGCCAAAATCCATTCCCGCTTTTGAGGCGTGGTATAAAAAGCAGGAGTGCATACTCTCACGGATAGCATTGTTGCCCTTGAAGGCAAAACTCAAATTTGAAATTCCGCCCACAATGTGCGAGTGCGGCAAGTTCGCCTTTATGAATTTGCAGGTCTCTATAAAATCCTTTGCATAGTCTGCGTGTTCCGCAATGCCTGTTCCAATGGAAAGAACATTCGGGTCAAAGAAAATATCGCATGGGTTAAAATTCAATTTTTGAGTAAGCAGGTCATACTGCCTTTTGCAAACCTCAATCCTTCTTTCGTAGCTGTTCGCTTGCCCATGTTCGTCAAAAGCCATGCAAACAAGGGCAAAACCCATCCGCTTTACTTCCTTCGCTTTTTTCAAAAAAGTTTCTTCGCCCTCTTTTAAGCTAAGTGAATTTACAATACCCTTTCCGGGAAAACATTCCATTCCCGCAAGCAAAACTTCAAAGTCCGAGCTATCCACCATAATGGGGCATTTCGCCGCCGCAGGTTCGGAAACATAGAGGTTCACAAAATGCCGCATTTTTTCCTTTGAGTCCAGCAAGCCATCATCAACATTTATATCTATAATCTGTGCCCCGTTTTCAATTTGGGCAACGGAAATGGCTATCGCCTCGCTCCAGTTGTTTTCCCTCACCATCTTTGCGAACTTCAAGCTGCCCGCCATATTGTTTCGCTCGCCGATATTTATAAAATTGCTGTTCTCCGTGATTTCAATCGGTTCCAAGCCGGAGAGTTTTGTTGTCTTTTTTATTTCGGGGATTTTTCTCGGAGCTTTGTTTTGCACAACCTTTTTCATCGCAGCGATTGTCTCCGGAGTAGTTCCGCAGCAACCACCCACCACGTTGAGCCATCCGTTGTTTGCATATCTTTCAATGTGCTTTGCCATGCTCTCCGGTGTTTCATCATAGCCGCCCATTTGAT
>JAISSJ010000066.1 GCA_031273195.1 Candidatus Fibrimonas sp. | reverse complement strand
TTCACATATAACATCATAAAATTAATAAAACTTCACACTACCACCCACGCCCCACAAAAGTAAAAATCGTGCCAGTTTACTAGATTTAGCAAAAAATTCTCAATTTCGCAGCAAAATTCGGCTTTTTCAGCGAATTTTCGCAGAAATGCGACAAAAAATTTTTCAAGCAATTCCGCTTGGGAAAAACCACAAACAATGGAGGTTCACAATGAAAAAGTCCATCCTAATGCTAACCGTCTCGTTTGCATTGTTCCTTGCCGCCTGCGGTTCCGACTCCAGCCCGGAGCAGAAAATGGTCAGTTTGCAAGTGCAAGCGGTAAAATGGCGAACGCTTCAGCACAGCTACGCCGTACCCAATGCCAAAGTCGGCTCAGACCAGGAAATAGGCTATGTATTCGGGGCATCTGACGATTCGCGGGTTGCAGACGCAACCGCTTATTTTAAACAGGAAACAAAAATTGACGGAAAAGTTGCCACTTGGACAATTTCAGCGAAAAAATCCATCGGAGATTGCAAAAACGGAGCTTGGACCATTATTTACAATGCAGATAATCAGGAAAATCCGTCTAGAGCTGTTGTTTCGGGAGAAAATTGCGAATCTTTATATCCAGATTTTTGCAAACTCGCAAACAGCGGCAAGTGCGGCATGGAGGAAATACTGCCGCCTCCCGAACCTGCTAACAGCCCTGATGCGGTAAAATCCGAATTGGAATCCGCTGCGAAAAAATGGATGAAAGACGGCAAAGCTGCACCCAATACCAAACTTTTCACCTTTAGTGCTAAAGGCGGCGAAGGCGGATTTGTGTTGAAAGCGACCAGCAAAGAAAAAATAGGCGATTGTCCAGCAAAAAGCGTTTGGGAAATGGGGCGTGAAGGCTGTGAAAGATGGAACAATGTTCCCGCCAAATGCAAATCCATAACACCAACCACTATTACCGCTTATGAAGGCGACGATCCTGGTTGCTAGCTATGAAAACAGATGGCGTTTCCAACGAAATAAAAGCTGAGATTTTAGACGCTTTTTTGGATAAATACCGAAAACCTGCTTTTGGCAGCTTGTCAAAAGCAGAAATAGATATGTTGGTTTTGGAACTCTTGGAGCAAACAGGAATAATCAGGGAAAATACCAGCCAATACGTTTTATCCAAAGAACTGAAAATCTCGCAAGCCAAAGCAAAAAACTTGCTATATAACAGAACTCTTAGAAAATGCAGTGAAGAAAAATTAGACGATATGGCAAAAGAGCTTTTGCAGAGGCCTGTATCTCAAAAAGACGATGGCGAATGGTTTTTGTTTCATGTTGGAAACCCATTGCTCATAGAGCATATTAAAAATAAAATACACAGCTTGGGATATATTTCAGACGGCTCTTTCTCCCCGACTATAATCAAACTTTCGGTAGGGGCATTTGCCGCTTTGATAGAATCTTATATACCAAACAAAGATGAAGTTTTAAAGGATTTGAACATTCCGGACGGAAGTCTAAAAGGCTTTCTTATAGATATCTTGAAAAGCTCGGCAAAAACATTAGCAAATCAATTTGTAGGTGAAACCGGAAATCTGCTGGCTGACAAATTTTTCAATTATTTGCCAAAGTTATGGCAAAAATGGGATAAAAAACTTTTCAAACAATTCCGTTTGGAAAAAACAACAAACAATGGAGGTTCATTATGAACGAACAGAGAAATACCTGGAACACAGGTAAAATAACGATGCTGGCATTGTTCGGCATTGCGGTTTTTGCACAAAATACTTTCGGCTACGCAAACGAGGGTAAATACTGCACGGAAGACAACGCAACCTGTTTTGACCTTAAAGCAAACAATAAATTTTCGCTTTTCATGAGTAAGAACAAAAGCGGAATGAACTCTGACGCAACTATGTCCGGCAGTTACACCGTAAATTGCGATGAATTTTACTTTACCATTGAACAATGGGATGAGAAAGCGGAATTGGAAGCCATAAAAAAAACGAGGACACAAAAGGCGACTGAAACAATTGATGTTGCGGTTAAAGTTTTGGACCTAGCTAAAAAAGCAAATTGTGGACAACAAGATCCGAAGAAAATAGCGAAATGCCAGAAAGAAGTAAAAGAAGGTGAAGCAGATATAAAACGAATGAAGATTGAAAGGGACAATATTAAAAATATGACGATGACAGTGCAAGAGAAAAAGGAACTCATGGATAAGTTTAAAGAACGATTAGGCACACCGGGATATATTTTTAAAAACTCAATACACTTAGAAAGTAATGTTCTAACCAAATCTGGTTTAAAACCGGATTTTCCCAAGCAGTACTACTGTTCCAACGGCGAATTAAAGGAAAAGGGAAAATTTACAGACTCCCGTAACGGCAAAGTATATACTTATGTAACCATAGGCAGTCAAATTTGGATGGCGGAGAATTTGAACTGGCACGGCAAAGATGGATATCTTGGCTTATGTGAAGGAAAAAAGCCTGAAAACTGTGAAATAGACGGACGGCTCTATGATTGGGCAGAAGCTGTGGGCATAGATAGAAAGTATAATCAAACATTTTGGAAAAATCAAGAATTTTGGAAAAAAAGCATGAATTTTCAAGGTATTTGCCCCGAAGGCTGGTATTTGCCCGGCGATAAAGAATGGCAAACTCTTATAAATTTCACAGGCGGTAAAGAAAATGCGGAGAAAAAACTTTCCGTAAAAAGAGGGCAAGATGAAAGCAAATGCAAATATAAAACCGAAGACGATCGTGGACGTGTTACCGAACATAACAATTGCTTTACGGACGAATACGGCTTCTCCGGTTCTTCCAATTGGTGGAGCACTGCGGAATACTATCCTACTGATACATATGGGAATTTAGCAAATGCTGTATCTAAAGACTATAGATATGACTATGCAGAAAAATCATACGCAAGATATGTGCGTTGCATAAAAGAAACGGCAGAGGCCAAAGCGGTAGTAGAGACGGCTAGAGTTGCGGAAGCGACAGCTTTGGCAAAAAGAAAAGATTTAGAAGAAAAGTTCGCCAAAACGCAGTTTAAAGACCCTGCCGGTAAAAAATACAAAATTGCGATAACTGGAGGCCAAATTTGGATGGCGGAAAATTTAAAATATAAAGCAAAAGGCAGTAAATGTTATAATAATGCGCCTGATGAAAATTGCGGTGATGATGTCTTAGGTAGGTTTTATGATTGGAATACGGCTAGGAGCGTTTGTCCAAATGGCTGGCGTTTACCCACTGATGCGGAATGGGCTAATGCTATAAATGATGAACTGTATCCGAAACAATTCGATGGCTATGATGATGGTAATGGTTGGATTGTTGAAGGTATTAACTCTGCTCGTTGGTGGACTAGCAAGGGAGATGGCAAATCCAGCGTAGCCTTGTTAATTGATGGGGGTAGAGGCTCGTTTGTCAAAATCGATAATAAACTTGCGAGTTCTGTTCGCTGCGTTATGAGTGAAAGCTCTCCGAAGGAAGAACCCACCGCTAACTCAGAAAGCGGCGAAAAAAAACAACAAAAAGAGAAAACCAAGAAAATTAACTTTTCTCCCTTTAAAATGAAGAAATAGCCATGAAAGCCAACAAGCACAACCTTCGCATAAGCGGCAGTAGGATTAAAATAGATGGCGAAAACGCCGAAAATGGCGTTTATTTCGTCAATCAGGAGACCAATGAGCGGGTGAAGGTTAGTTCCAAGATACCCGTGAACAAACCTTCCGAGTTGATGGTGGTAATTCCCGCTTTGGCGGCAGGGGCTTACAAGCTGGAAATAGCAACTCAATTCAGCGGCACCAGCAAGAAGCCACTGAAAGAGCCTCGTTCAACCCTTTTTGATAAGGTTTTGAATATTTTATGATAAATTTCGCCGGTCGAGATAGGGCGGCCTCGTCAGCCGAGATAGCGGTATAGCGAGCGGCGGCTAGAAAGAATTGCACCAATGGTGGTGCGGACATTGCCGAAACTGATGTTTCCCAAGTTTTGGCGTGGTGAACTGGGACAAGGGAAACAAAACGTAGGAGGCTTTATGCCATTTTGCAATAAATGCGGTAACGAGATTGCCGAAAACACTAAATTTTGCCCAAAATGCGGGGGTAACCAGCAAGGCGGGCAAAATCCAAGCGATAACACTTCACCTACAGTCAGTGAAAAAATGCATTCTATTTCAAACATAGATATTGCGGCTGTAGCTGCTGAGAAAGCACATACTATTAGTATGTCGGGTTTTATACTAATTTGCCTTTGCTTTCTGCTGCCTTTTATTACTGTGCAATGCGGTAATAACAAGGTTCTTGAATTAAAGGGTTACCACTTGGTATCCGGTTATGAATTGCAAAATAAATTAACTCAACAAAGTGACGAAGTTGAATCCAATCCCTGTGCTATAATAATGCTTATATCTGCACTCGTTGGAATTATACTTTGCAATAGACTAAAAAACAAAAAAGGAATATTAAAGTTTTTTATTATAAACTTAGCTGCTTTAATACTTCTTATGTTACGCATAATTCATTTGCTTATTATAGGTAGATTAGATCAAAAAGGAGCCCTTAGTATTGTTACGGTGGATTATGGGATTGGATATTGGCTTTGTGTATTCTTATCTTTTGCCTTGATAGCCTTTGCATTTTATATGATTAAGAGTACCAAACGGCAAGCAATAATAGGTTCAATTCCCTTGGCTGTAATATGTTTTCTAATAGGCTTGTGTTTTGTAACGAATCCGCTTGCTATGTCCCCTAGAGCAAAAGCAATTGAGCTAGGCTCAGCGGCAGGGACTTGGAGCAAGCTGCAAGAAGCGTATATTGTGGAAGTAGGGGAAGTTGGCGATTGCACACAAATTGGCTATACGCTTCCGGGCAACGGCGAAACTGCGTATTTCACATACGAGTGCGGCGTTCTTCAAAATGGCAATGCCTATTGGATTGCAAAAAACAAAGTAGATTTAGGCGAATGCAAAGCAGGAAGCTACTGGGTTGTTAATATAAACAAAGAGAGTGAAATCATGTTAAAACAACCGGATGATAAAAATTGTACGGTATTGACTCCTAATTTCTGTAGCCTTGCCACGAGCAAAAAATGCCAATGAGATTGGTAAAATGACCGCCGAATAACCAAACGGAGTTCCGACCCCTCTCGTTCTCCTTTCTGGTAGAAAATCGGAGTTAATTCCCCTCTCGTAGAGGGGTGTCAGCGAAGCTGACGGGGTATAGTCGCCAACGGCGACCGCATATATATCCGCATATTATACAAAAACCGTCAACATATGTTTGCAAAATAACAGCCATTCAACTTTTTTTATCCAAATTCCCCAAAATTTTATTATATTTGCAATAATGAACCCAAAAAGGAGTTTTTAGAATGACCGATGAAGAATTGAAAAGTTTGGTAGCGAGTTTGGCTGAGGGAAGCAAGGAAACCGAAAGGCAGTTTCAGCAGCTTAGAGAAGCGATGGACAAAAGGTCTAAGGAAATCGACCTCACAATAAAAAAGGTGGACAGGCAGATAGATAAAGTGGCCAAGCAAATGGGCGGCATAAATGAGAATATCGGTTACCACGCCGAGCAGTTCTTTCAGAATGCGTTTGAAGACAACAAGGTCTTTGGCGGCATTGAGTATGACGATATAATTCTAAATATGGGATATAAAAGCAAAACCGAAAAGGTGGAGTTTGATATTGTTTTGGAAAACGGAAATTCAGTAGCCCTGATAGAAATCAAAAACCGAATCCATCCGGATTTTGTAAAAAAGTTGGCGGAAGAAAGAATAGACAAATTCCGCAAATATTTCCCTATGTATAAAGGTTACGATATTTATCTCGGCATAGCCGGTTTTTCTTTTAGCGAAGAGGTTTTGAAAGAAGCCAAAAAATACGGCGTAGGCATAATCAGGCAGGTAGGCGAGAGCATTGAGATTGATGCAACCGGCTTAGTGGCATATCATTGATATCTTGTGCCGAAAATTTATATATTACCCCAATGTCTAAAAAACTCACTATTGGCAAATCTCAATTCCTTATTTACCAAAATGAAAACGGAATTACAAAACTAGAAGTTCGTTTTGATAACAGCGATGTTTGGCTAACGCAAGAACAATTAGCCAGTCTTTTTGAAATAGAGAGACCCGGTGTGACTCAACACATCAAAAATATATTCGTTGAAGGAGAGCTTGAAGAAAATTCAGTTAGTAAGAAATTCTTACGAACTGCTTCTGATGGTAAAAATTATGAGGTGAAACATTACAGCCTTGACATGATAATTTCACTAGGTTACCGTGTAAATTCTGGGCAAACAGCAGCGGAAATTATCTACAGCAGGGCGGACAGCGAAAAAAAGAATATGGGCTTAACCTCGTGGCGAGGCAGCAGGATTAGAAAAACCGATGTAAGCATCGCAAAAAACTACCTTTCAAAAGGTGAAATTCAAGGATTGAATGACTTGGTAGAGCAATATTTGATTTTTGCACAAACGCAAGCGAGAGCAAGAAAACCGATGACAATGCAGGGCTGGGT
>JAISSJ010000063.1 GCA_031273195.1 Candidatus Fibrimonas sp. | reverse complement strand
GGGGGGGGGATAAAACTACTGCACAAATGTTCAGTAGTTTTATATGCAAACAAGCGAGCTTGCGGTACAAACCCCGCTAACTTGCCCAATCCTGTTTTCTCACCCATAGACATTACCTTAGTTTTCCCAAGCCTAATTTCCGCTTAGCCTCGGCTAGAGGCACCCCAGATTCCCAAAGAGCTAATAACTTGCCGATTTGCCGTCTGCCAATGGCAACGCCCTTTCTCATGCCACGAGTTTCGCCAATGGCTACACCTTCTTTCTTGGCATACTCAATAGTGTTGTTGTAATCATTCAAATATTTCATATTGGCCTCATATTTGCGAAGTTCAACATCCGTAAAATTACAAATTTTCGCAACCTCAAATACAGGCCTGAACAGCTTTCTGTTAAGCTTGGGAGGAATTCTATCCAGCAGGTGCAGGTTCTTGAACAAATAGAGCCACAGGTCGCAGGTCGTTTCGCATTGCTCCAAGGTCTTCTTGAACCAGCTAATCAAAGTTTACTATATTTCCCTTAGGAATATCGTTTTTTGGCAAAAAACTGCTGAGGATTATATATGAACAAAATTAGACATGCTCTTGCTCTCTTTTTTGTGTGCTCTTTAATGAGTGCCTTTGCGCAAGACGAAATTGAAAAGCCCGCTGAAACCGAAAAGATTGCGGTTTATGTATATGGCGCAAACGATGCCGGCATAAACAAATCTTTCGGCAATTGGCTGCTTTTGAAAATTGTGCAGAACAGCAAGTATGCAGAAGTAAGGGACTGGGAAGCCTTTTACGAGGAACTTGCAGGGAACAACAATGACAATATCAGCCAAATTACCCAAGCCGCCAAACAATACAATGCGGATGTCGTTTGCGTGGTTAGCATTATTGAAGTGTTCGGGGACTATTCCATCTTTGCCCGCCTAATAAAAACCTCCGATTCCCAGATAATCAGAACCGCCTTGCTAGGCCGTTCCCTGAAATCGCTTGGCGACCTCGCAAAAGTTTCCAGTGAACTGGCCGGCCAGCTTCTTCAGTTGCAGCCTCCGGAGCCAGAGCCTCCACCCCCAAGCCCTGTTGCGGTGGATGAACCATATGTACCGCTACCTGTCGCGGTTGAGAACAAAGATGAGGGAAGCGGTTCGGAGGATAAAAAGGATAAGAACATTCTGTCGCTTGGTTTCAGAGCGGGCTTTAATTTTTCGCACCTATATGCAGAGTATGAAAAAGTCAGCGGTTCTTATAGTTCCACTATGGGACTTCAATTGGGGTTGGTGCTGGACATAGCTACGAACAGTTGGTTGCATTTTCAGACAGGCCTTATGTATATCCAAAAAGGAGTGGATGATTACAAAACCATAACTTCGCATTATATTGAAATTCCTTTTCTGTATTCGGTTAGGTTTTCTATGCTTAGGGTTAATGC
Source organism: Candidatus Fibrimonas sp. (assembly GCA_031273195.1). Lineage (GTDB taxonomy): Bacteria > Fibrobacterota > Fibrobacteria > Fibrobacterales > Fibrobacteraceae > Fibrimonas. Next base: position 7,713 of record JAISSJ010000063.1, on the reverse strand, counting down.
CGGCCCATATCTTGGAATATGTTTTAGCGAGAACGATAAGATTGAGCATAGCGGGGTTACTTACGGCACTGATTTTGGTCTCAGCGTGGGCTTGGGTTTTGATATAAGGATGTTTTACATAGGCGCATTTTATGATTATGGCCTGGCTGATATGAGCAGTTTTAAAAGAAAAGCTAAATCCAGCCTTTACAGTCGCACACTTGGCTTCAACCTGGGGGTAAATCTATGAAGAAATTTCTGTTTTTTATATGTACCGTTTTAGCAATTTTGAGTTGCGGAGGCGATGATAGTGACCTGCCTTGCCTGTCTATGTCCACTTGCGATCTTTGCTACAAGCAGCCATTCAACCCTTTAACGGAGTTCTGCTCCGACAGCACGGTTTATTCAAAGTGCGGCAGTTTGGATTACGACCCGAATACGTATGGTTGTTGCGATACAACAACATTTATTTTGTCAACTCAGTTCTGCTCCGACAGCATAACTTATTATAAATGTAACGGAATAGAATATAATCCTTCAGCGTATCAATACTGTTCCAATGATTCTGTGAAAACATATGACACTATCAGTTATGGCGGGCAAACCTACAGGACCGTGGTTATAGGCACTCAAACCTGGTTTGCAGAGAACTTGAGCAAAGGCGATTCCGCTTGCCCCAGCAACCAAGCCAGGAACTGTGCCGTTTATGGCAGGTTATATGACTGGTCAACGGCCATGGCACTTCCATTGAGTTGCAATTCAAATTTTTGTTCAAGCCAAATACAGTCGCCTCATAAGGGTATTTGCCCCGAAGGCTGGCATATTCCAAGCAATGCCGACTGGGACAAATTGTACCGTTATATTGACAGCACAAGCGAAACGCTAAGCCCTTACAGCAGCCCTACTGCGGGCAAATACTTAAAGGCTATGTCAGGCTGGTCTGATTGCGGTCCTTCCGGTTCAGGCAGTTCTTATTTGTGCGAGGGCACTTACGGCTTTTTGGCTTTGCCGGGCGGCTGGGGCGTTTTAGGCAGCGATAGCAGTTTCAGAACTGCCGGCGAAAACGGCTACTGGTGGAGTATAAATGAGGTCAGTGACAAATTCGCCTACTACCGCACCCTGAGCAACCTCAGCGAGGTCGCCGGCTGGAACTACAGTGATAAGTATTGGCTGCTTTCCGTTCGCTGTCTCCGGAACTGAGCGTTTTCTATATTTATCTTTGTATGTCAAATTACATTGATAGCGTGGTAGATGACCTGGACAGGCAGGTTCTTTTTAATATGCCTCTGCGCAGAGCTATAATCCTATTTTCGGCTTTGCTTTTTGCCGTAATTGCTTTTTGCAGCTCGGCTGCCTACTACTTTGCCATGCGAGAAATCCTGAACGAAAGCCTCGCTCAAGAGCTTAGGCAAACTATGGATACCAGGCGGCTTACGTTAAAAGCCGAACTGGACAAGGAAATTCTGCTGCTAAAAGTACTCTCTGAATACCCTGCCGTAAGGGATTATTTTTTAAACCCCGAAGACGAAAAAACAAAAGAAGATTGCTTTGCGTTGTTTGAACACCATAAGGAGTATTTCCAGAGCAAAATTATAAACTGGGTAAACGTTATAGATTCCAATTATTACGTCAATGGAAAATTGATGGAAAAATACAATGCATCCAATCCCAATCACTCATGGTTTTTTGAAGCTCTGGAAAATAAAAACCCGCCGGCGATAAAGGTTGCCTATGATTATTTGAACCGCTATATTTACGATTTATACATAGACTATCCGGTTTATTCGGATGGCAAAGCTATTGGCGTTATAAGCGGCCGAATTTCTCTTTTGAAATTTATAAACAGGCTGGATTTGCCAGAAAACATCTTCATATTTGACAAAGATGGAATTATTATAAGCGCGGCAGACAAAAAAATTGTGCAGGAACAAAAAAGGCTCAAGGATTTGTTCGCTGTTCAAGGTGAAAAAGTGCATGAGGGCATTTTTGGCATGGGTAAAAATACCAGCAAAGTATTTGATTTCGGCGATGTTCAATATGTGGTGAACAGCATGGAAAGGCTGGACTTGTTTTTGGTAGCAAAAGATAAGGTGGATATTAGGAAAATAATTGAAGAAAGGGCCAGCATGGTATTTTTGGCTTTGCTGCTGCTTATACTTTTGGTATTTATTGTTTTCAATAAATTCATAGGGCGCGTGTTAAAACCCATAAATAGAAACATGCTGTCTTATATAGAAACCAGCCTTTTGGACGAACTCACAAAGCTCCCCAACAAAAGGTTCTTCAATATAAGAATAGAAGACGAATGGAATCGGGCTGTTAGAGGAAAATACAATCTGAGTTTTTTGATGATGGATTTGGACAAGTTCAAAGACTACAACGACAAGCACGGACATTTGGAAGGCGACAGGCTTTTGCGGGAGGTTGCACGGGTATTCAGTTATTGCGTAAACAGAACTTCCGATTTTTCTGCGAGGTTTGGCGGCGAGGAATTCTGTGTTATTTTGCCGAATACAAAAGTAGAAGGCGCAAGAAAAATTGCGGAAAAAATAAGGGTATTTATAGAACGCACCGGCAAAGCCACAATCAGCATAGGCGTGGCTTGTAAAATTCCCACTTTAGAGGATAACATGCAGGAGTTTATAGACCAGGCAGACCAAAAACTCTACGAAGCAAAAAATGCCGGCAGAAACAGGATTTGCGGGTAATATATTTATCTCATTCCCTCTACAAAATCATTGAACTTCGGCATTGCAACGCTTATTGTAGGGAGCGATGCCGTGAAGGAAAATCTAACGCACGAGTCTTGCCCGAATGCCGCGCCCGGCACAATTACCACACCTTGCTCGTCCAGCAATGCCTTGCAAAATTCTATTGAGTTTGAGATTTGCGCTCCGCCATCTGTTTTTTTGCCGTAATAAGCGCTTACATCTACAAATAGATAAAACGCCCCTTGCGGTTCCGGAAAATGAACTTTTTCAACGGACTCAATCATTTCGCACATCCTATACATTCTTTCGGAAAATTCCTGCCTCATCACGGACACGGAGACAAGCGAGCCGCTTAGAGCGGCTATCGCTCCGTATTGCGAAATGTTGGAAGGATGGTGTGTGGTTTGCCCCTGCATCTTTATTATTTTCTTTGCCAAATCCTTAGGTGCGGCCAAGTAACCTATTCGCCAGCCGGTCATGCAGTAGGCTTTTGAAAAGCCGTTTATAAGCACGGTTCTCTCTTGCATATTCGGAAACGAGGCTATTGAAATGTACGGCTCCTTGATGTAAATGAAGTGTTCGTAAATCTCGTCTGTTATGCAGTACAAATCGTTTTCAACTATCACCTTTGCAAAAGATTCAAGTTCATTTTTATTATACACAACTCCGGTTGGATTGCACGGATTGTTCAAGATTAAAGCCTTGGTTTTTTCCGTTATCGCTTTTGAAATTTGCTCCGCTTTCAGCCTGAAATTATCTTTTACGGCACATTCCAGGATTACAGGCACTCCTCCGCAATAGCGAACTAATTCCGGATAGGTTCCCCAATACGGAGCCGGTATAAGCACCTCGTCCCCTTTGCCTACAACGGCGGATATCGCATTAAAAACGGCGTGTTTTGCGCCGGATGTAGCAACGATTTGCTCTGGAGCGTATGTAAGTTTATTCTCTTTCAAAAGCTTTTCGCTCACGGCTTCTTTAAAGGATTGCATACCGCTGGGTGCGGTGTAACGAGTTAAGCCTTTGTTTACGGCTCTTATCGCTGCTTCCTTTATGTGAACAGGAGTATCAAAATTCGGTTCTCCGACCCCAAGGCCCCAAATAGACCGACCTTCGGTAGATAGACGCTTGGCAAGCGAATCTATTTCAACCGTCATAGACGGTTGAATTTCGGTTACTCTCTTTGATAAAGGTTTCATAAACTGCCTCCAGGGCCTATAGAAGTAAAATTAGAAAAAATATGCACACCTTATTTTGCCCTCACTCTGAATTTCGTTTCCAAATAAATTCCAAGCGTGTCTTGAACCCCAATGCGATACTCGCCGCTGCCAACCGTCACAGCCATTTTGTGCTCGCCTTTTGTGCTGCCCAAAAACGCTCCGTTTAAAAACCATTGCAGTTCGGCATCTCTTTGCTTATGGGCTGCAATAGCCACAAAACCCATATTGCTAAGGGCATCGCTGCTGGGCAAAAAAAGCCGTGTTCCGTTTTCAGGATAAACAATAGAAAATTGAATTTCCGTTTTCTTTGCAGGGCAACGTGGATTATGCAGGGTTTCCGCTTGGGGTTCTCTGCCGGTTCTTCTAAGGGCGCTTCTGACCGCAGGTGTATAATGCTCTTCAACTATATGCAAGGTATCTTCTGCATTCCAGCACAAACTGCAAACCTCAAAACCGGAGTTCTTTGAAATTATTATCTCCTTGTGGAACGAGCAGGTTTGATTTAGCATTCGGTTTAACGGGAGCATTGCATTTCTTTTATGGGGGCAAATATCTTTTGCCTTGTAGCCGCTGAGTTCGCAAATTTCAATGTTTTCGAAATTTGCATACGGATATGTTTTTTTCCACAACTCCTTTTTATTGTCGCTTAGATTATTGAACAGGGAGAATAAAAGGGGAGCCGCCGAAGAACTGCCGCTCAAATTTGCCACCGAGCCGCCCTTGAAGTTTCCAACCCAAACGCCGATTGTCCATTGCTCGTTGACCCCTATTGCCCAAGCATCCCTTGAACCGTAACTCGTGCCTGTTTTCCACGCAACCGGAATTTGGTTGTTGAACTGCAAATGATACTGCTCAAAATCCGGGCGTTTAACCGAGGTTAAAATTTCCCTGATGTGATAAGCCGTGATTTCCTGCAACAACTGCTCGTTTTTTTGCGAAACGCTGTCTTCAATCCATTTTAGCTCCGTTCTTTTGCCGTTGTTCATGAGCATGGAATAAAGCGGAACAAGTTCCTGCAAAGAGGCCTCTCCCCCGCCTAAAATCAGAGAAAGCCCATACTCCTCCGGCGTGCGGAACAAGCCGTTAAACCCGGCATTTTTCAGCCAAAAATGAAAATCCTCAACTCCGTAATCGGATAAAATTCTGACCGAAGGAACATTTAGTGAGCGAATGAGAGCCTCCCTCAAAGGCAAAATTCCGCTATAGCTTTTGTCTGCGTTTTGAGGGGAAAAACCCCTGAACCACGTTGGGACGTCTTCAATCAAACTCCTAGGTGTGTAGGGGCCTCTCTCTATTGCAAGCGCATATAAAAATGGTTTTAAAATGCTCCCCGTGCTGCGATGCGCACGCACTCCGTCTATCATTCCTTGTGAAAGCGTGTCGTAGTATTCAAGCGAACCGAGGTAGCCCCTGATTTTTCCCGTTTTGGTTTCCGCTATCAAAACGGATATGTTCACATTTGAATGCTCCCTTATTTTTTGCCCGTAATTTTTTGCAATCCGCTCCAAGCGTTCTTGAACTTTGCCGTCTATTGTTCCGTATAAAATCGTTTGGCCAGGGAAGAGCGAAGCAACGGCTTCTGCGTAGTGGGGAGTTTTGAACCTCCAATTTGCGTTTATTCTCGGCAGCGGTTCTTCCAAGGCGGAGTTTAAAATTTCCGTGTTTATGTAACCCGCTTTTGCAAGTGATTTCAGCAAATTGTTTCTCCGTTCCAAAAGCTGCCCCCTTTCCTTTTCCAAATTCAATGCAGACGGGCGATTGGGGAGCAAGGCCAAAAGAGCGGCTTGTGCCCAAGTGATTTCCTCCGAGCCATGCCCGAAAAATCTCCAACACGCTGTCTCTATTCCAACTATGTTTCCACCCATTGGAACAATGCTTGAATACTCTGCGAAAATTTCATCTTTGCTTTTCCAAAGTTCCGTTCTAAGGGCGGCATGGGCTTCCTTGAGTTTCGCAAAAAAAGTTCGCTTGCCGGGATTTTTCAATCTCGCAACCTGCATGGTTATGGTACTCGCTCCGCTCGCAATTCTCCCCGCCTGCACATTCTGTTTGAGTGCCCTTAGCACAGCGATAGGGTCTATTCCCAAATGCACGTAAAATCTTTTGTCCTCAAAATGCAGAACCGCAGCCTTGTATTTTTCCGAGATTTTTTCGCTTTTGGGAAATTTGTACTGCTCGTTTTTGTTCAGCCAAACTCTTAGCAATTCTCCTTTGCTGTCAAACAGAATTATGCTGTCTTCGCTTTCTGTTTGCGGGGGAAGCAGAAAGGTGAGGATGGTTAAGAACATTAAACCGAGAAAAAAGAGAAGGTGTTTTTTTCGCATTATTTACCCGTATTCCTTTCCCAAAACACTCCTTCCGAATAGCCTTGAATGCTTTTGTCAAAGTTCGCCATAGCGAGCCGTTTTTCCGCCAAACAACAATATTCTTCATTCATCTCAATGCCGATAAAATTCCTGTTTAACTTTTTTGCCACAACGGACGTGGTGCCGGAACCCATAAAGGGGTCTAAAACAATGCCCTTTTCGGGGCAGCTTGCCAAAATCAATTTTGCTATGAGTTTTTCCGGTTTTTGCGTTGGGTGGTCTGTGTTCTCCGGCATTGACCAATACGGAACCGAAATATCGTCCCAGAAATTGCCGGGGCAGGTTAGTCTGAAATTTCCGTTTTCCGTTGCTTCCCAGTCTTTTGGTTTTCCGTTTTCTCTATATGGGGCAAGGACTTTTCTTTTTTGTTTAACGGCTTCAACATCAAAATAGTAGTCATCGCTTTTTGTGCCAAACCATATATCTTCGCTTGTGTTTTTCCAGTTGGCTTTTGCCCCCCTGCCTTTTTCTCTTTGCCAAATTATGCGGTTTCTCACCACAGCGTATTTTTTCATAATCTGATACAAAACCCCGGAGCATTTCCAATCTCCGCATAGATAAATAGAGCCGTTGGGTTTTAGCAAGCCAACAGTTTTGGGGAACCAGGTTTCGAGATATTTCAAATAGCTTTCATCATCGGTTTCCGAAAATTTTAGTCCGTTGAAATTTTTTCTCAAATTGTAAGGCGGGTCTATTATGAGCAAATCGGCAAAGTTTTTGGGCAAATTGCCTATTACATTTAATAAATTTCCGCAAATTGTCTTGTTTATTATTTTGCTTAAACTCGTTTTTTTATTTACGGAGCGAATTAAATTTTGGCTGTAAAAGCTCAATTCCTCCTGTGAAAGGGTGATTGTTCGGTTTCTAGGGGCACGTTGTTTTGCGGATGGGTTCACAGGGGAAAAATAGGAATAAACTATGCATATTTACATTTCTACATTACCCACAATGAACACCAAACACACGGCAAAAGGGTCTGCATCGCAGGCTCGGCGAAAAAAGCCTGCGGTGCAGGCAGGGCATGTTTAGGCTGATTTGTCTAAACAATGTCATAAAAAGATATATATATACACGCTCCAAAATCAGAACCTTGCACACGTGCAAACCTTCCAAGTTCCACACCGAGTTCAGTGAGGCGGCTAAACGCCTTAAAATCGTTTTTGACACTTACGGCAATATAGCCATAAAGTCCCTGCACGAGCAGACATCGGCTACCTATAATATTTTGCAGGATTTGGAGAGCGGTAAATACGCCCCTGATGTTGCGAAAGTGGGTCTTGGGGAATGGGTTGCGGAGTTGAAAAGGCTCAACACCGCTTTTGCGGAGCTTATGCGTGAGCGAGTTGCTGAAGGCAGCATGAAGGTTGATATTGTGCTCAGAAATGCGAGGACACAGCTTGACGAGGCTTATTATCCAATCGTGGAGCGTGTCAATGC
>JAISSJ010000047.1 GCA_031273195.1 Candidatus Fibrimonas sp. | reverse complement strand
GCCAATTCCACCGATTGGAGAAACACCCCAAAGGTCTTCACAAAACTCAGCGCAGACTGGAAGTCCGCAGGTTCCGTTCCTTCCGAGCAGTACGAAAAATTGCTGCAAAGATTCAAGAAGGCGAGCGACACTTTCTTTGAAAACAGAAACGCCTTTTTTGACAACACCAGAAAAACAAGGGAAGAGGTATGCCAAAAACTTGAAGCCCTCAATTTTGACGCATCAAACCCGGAATCTATTGCTGCATGGAAGGCGATAGAAGCGGAATGGAAGGCACTTGAAAACAACGGATATTCCAAAGAACTGAACGAGAGATTTTTTACAGTTTCCGACCGCATATGGGAAGCCGCTTCAAAAAGCAACCCGGAAATCACAAAGGAGCTGGATAAAAACTGGGAAGTAAAACACGGTTTAATGGAGCAGTTGAAGAATCTCATAGAGCAGGGCAATTTTAAATTCAAAACTCTGCAAACGGTTCGCAAGCTGCAATTCGATTGGGAAAGCACGGGGCGTTGCGGAGTGGCGGAAACCGATATATCCAATAAGTTCGCCGAGCTTGTAAATTCCTTTTTCACAATTTACAACGACCAAAAGGAAATCAGAGGCAACCTGGACAAAATAAATGCCCAGAAGAAAGAGGAACTGTGCCGGCAGGCAGAAGACCTCTTGGAAAAGGCGCAAAGCCAAGCCCTTACCCGCACTGAAATTGTTTCCGAAACCAATGCGCTAAGGGCAGCGTGGAGAGAATCCGGCAATGTTTCCATGCATTTAGCAAAAATTTTATGGAAGCGTTTCAATACGGCTTGCAACTCCGCATGTCACGTATTTGATGACCTTGCCGGAGCAACGGAAGTAACGGAATAAAGAGGTAAAATTTGCCAAAACCCCGTATTGCAACTCTTGATTTGGAGGGCGTTCTTTCACCGGAAATTTGGATTTCCATTGCCGAGCGAACAAAAATAAATGAGCTTCGCTTGACAACTCGCGACATTTCCGATTACGACGAGCTTATGCAGCATCGCCTGAAAATCCTAGACAGCCAGGACATAAAGCTCTCTGATATTCAAAACGTTATAGAAAACATGCCGCTTTTGGAAGGCGCAAAGGAATTTTTAGACGGGCTTCGTTCTATTTGCCAAGTGATAATTTTATCGGATACCTTTGCCGAATTTGCAAATCCTATAATGAAAAAACTTGGCTACCCTACCCTGTTCTGCCATAATCTGGAAATAAAAGGCGATAAAATTATAAACTACAAACTGCGGCAGAAAAATCAAAAGCAACATGCGGTGGAGGCATTTAAATCGCTCAATTTCGGAGTGTTTGCCGCTGGGGATTCCTACAACGATATTGAGATGCTCAAAACCGCAGACAAGGCATGCTTGTTCTGCGCTCCGAACTCCGTGAAAAAAGAATTTCCGCAGTTCAAGGCTGTGGAAACTTATGGGGATTTAATGAGCGAGTTTCTCAAATTCACCTAAAAATCCAACCAACTTTTCAACGCCTTCTATAGGCATCGCATTGTAAATGCTGGCCCTGAATCCGCCAACAGAGCGATGCCCTTTCAACTGCTCCAAACCCTTTTCCTTTGCCAAAGAGAGGAACTTTTTTTCCATCTCCTCTTTTTTATCTGCGGCAACGGCCTCCTCCTTGAACACAAAAGGAATGTTCATTGTGGAACGGTCTTCTTTGGCTGCCGTGCCTTTGAACATTTTGGAGTTATCCAAAGCATCGTAGAGCAGGTTTGCTTTTTTGGCGTTTATTTTTTCCATGGCGGGAACTCCGCCGAGATTTTTTAGCCAGTGCAAAACTCTGTTCACCACATAAATGGAAAACACATGCGGTGTGTTGAATATTGAGTGTTCGGGAATGTGCGTACGGTAGTCCAGCATTGTTGGAATATCGCGCTCTACTTTGCCAAGAATATCGGAGCGAATTATAACGGTAGCCACACCCGCAGGCCCCATGTTTTTTTGCGCACCCGCATATATAAGCCCGAATTTGGAAACATCTATGGGGCGGCTCAAAATATCGGAACTCATATCGGAAACCAGATAGGTGTTCGCCTTTGGAAATTCCTTCCACTGCGTTCCGTAAATCGTATTGTTGCTCGTTAGGTGCAGGTAGGTTGCGCCCGGTGTTTGTTCAAACTTTTTGGGAATATGGTTGTAAACGCTTTCTTTGGAGGAGCAAACCACGTTCACCTTTCCGAATCTCTTTGCCTCTTTTAACGCCTTGCTGGCCCACAAGCCTGTGTCTGCGTAGTCTGCGCTTGCCTTTGAATCCAGAAGGTTTATAGGAACCATACAGAACTGCATGGAAGCTCCGCCTCCTAAAAATAAAATTTCATAACCGGAAGGAATTGAGAGCAATTCCCGCAAAAGGGATTCTGTTTCCGCCACCATTCCCTCTACGGGCTTGGTGCGGTGGCTCATTTCCATTACGCCTATACCGCTACCGGCAAAATCCGCTATGGCTGCTGCGGCTTCTTCCGTAGCCTGTTTAGGAAGGGTGCTGGGACCCGCGCTGAAGTTGTAAACTATTTTACTCATAGGGGGAATGTAGAAAATTTTAACGAATTTCCCCCAGCACTTCCTGAATAGACAACCCCTTTTCCCTTGCAATTTTAGCAATTTCCTCGTATTCTGGCTTTGATTTTGTCACGCCAAAACCGTGAGAGGTTTTTATTTTTACGGGGCCGAATTTTGTTTGAACCTCTTTTTGCTCTTTTTGCAAAGTGTATCTGCGGCTGGTGTATTCCCTTATGCCCAGCGTGGTTGTGTGCTTGAAAATGAGCGATAGCATTTTGTCTTTTGCTTCCGCTTTGCACATGCAGGTGAACATTAAACCGATGCGTCCCTTTTTCATGCTTATAGGTGCGGTATATACATCAAGGGCGCCTTCCTGCAACAGGAGTTGCTGCGCAAAGGCCACGGCTTCCGGTGTCATGTCGTCAAGGTTGCAGATTAGTTCCGCAACCTCTTCGCTAACACTGTCGGTAGCTCCCAAATAGGCTCGCACACAATTCGCTTTTTCAAAATCCCTTTTGCCAAAACCATAACCGAGTTTAGCAACTTTTATAACAGGCATTTCGCAGAATTTCTTTGCAAAAAATTTCAGCAAAGCCGCACCTGTCGGGGTGCATAGCTCGTTTTTGATTTCATCGTTGTATATTGGTATGTTTTGCAATATGTATGCGGTGGCGGGTGCCGGAACGGGCAGAATGCCGTGAGCACAACGGACTTGCCCGCTGCCTACATTAATCGGGGAAGCCAAAACCAGTTCGGGGGCAAGCTCTTCCATAAGCATACAAACGCCTGTGATATCGGCAATAGCATCCATCTCCCCTACTTCATGAAAATGGATTTGGCTCACCGGAACTCCGTGAACATGGCTTTCGGCATCGGCTATGATTTTGTAAATCTCAAGCACATTTTTTTTTACGGCTTCCGAAATTTTTAAATGCTCAATTATATGTTCAATATTGTGGCAGTCGTTGTGGTGGTGGTGAAGTTTGATTTTAACGTTTACTTGCGTTCCTGTTATGCCGCATTTTACAGAAGGCTCGGCTGTTATGGTCACATTGGGGATGCCTATGTTGTTTAGCCTGTTCAAAAAGTCTTTTGGGTTTTCGTGCAGTTCCAGCAAAGCTGCCATAAGCATATCGCCCGCAGCCCCCATGTTACATTCAAGGTAAAGAGTCCTCATTTTAATGGAATTTACAAACTTGAAATTTCTATATTTGCAAAATGATGAAAATAATTGTTGTTCTTTTCATGTTGATTCTGATGTCTTGCAGTGAATTGGCTGCTATTCCTGCGGACAGCAGGTATTATACTTATTATAGTGATGATTATTCGGAACTATTGCAGGAAGGCAGCCCATACCTGAAAAAGGCAGAAGCGGAAATTGGCAAGGATTTGCTGCCATTCTGGGACGATAGAGACACAATTAATTCCGAGACCGAATTTCTCATAAAAAAGGCGCGCCAGTATTCTAACTGGAAGATAAAAAGCTATGTAAACATACTCAATACGGAGCTTCTAAAGAAAATCCACGAATCGCTTGAAAACGGACTCCCCGTACCGATTGAATTTGCAAAAGGCAAGGATTATATGTTTGTAACCTCAATGGATTTAGGCAATGACGAAATTGTTTTGAAAGATATATATGACAGGCCAAAAGCGATATATACCGTAAAGGATTTTATTTATAAATGGAATGACAGGAAAATAGAAGATGAAACCGGAATCAGCATTATTTACATATTATGAAAAAACTTTTATTTTTTATCGCCTTGTTTTCTTCCGCATCTCTGTGGGCGGCAGAAAGAAAAATATCAATGCAGATTAGCCCTATAACCTTCATAAACGTCTACGCAAATGATACTGATTCTTCCGATGATGGCTATCTTTTTACGAGTGATATAGAGCTTCAATATGCCATAAACGAACGTTATAACGTTTCAATTGTCAACACATTCAGGTCCGAAAAATTCATGTACAGTTACTCGGAAAGCGTTGATGGCTTAGATGATGAAAAATACTGCAAAAGAACTCAATATATATTCAAGCCTGCTCTTATCTACCGTCCTTATGGAGGGTGGTTAAGGGGAATGTTTCTAAGCTTATACCCGATTATCGGGCAGGAATATGTTTCTACAGAAGAGTTTGACGATGTTTATACTCATGCGGGATTCGGCAATTTAATGGGTTATCAATGGATTCCCAGAAAAATAGGTCTCACCCAGCAATTTGGAATTGGAGTGAGCAAGTCGTGGATATTCTCGTCTAAAGGCAATAAAGCGAAGTATCGGAGAATAGATTCATCGGAGTTTGGCTTCGATTTCCGTTTAGTATATAGAGTCGGATGGTCGTTTTAAGCGCGGCAGGGATGATTTATTATGCTCGCAAGGTAGCCCGCTCCAAATCCGTTGTCTATATTGACAACGCTCACGCCGCTGGCACACGAGTTCAGCATTGAAAGCAGAGCAGATACCCCGCCAAACGAGGCTCCATAGCCCACGCTGGTTGGAACGCCTATAACAGGGCAAGCCACCAAGCCGCCTATAACGCTGGTAAGCGCACCTTCCATTCCGGCTATTGAAATTACAACCTGGGCATTCATAATCAATTCAAGGTTGGAAAGAAGCCTGTGAAATCCGGCTACGCCAACATCATATAAACGAACAACTTCATTGCCGAGTGCCTCTGCCGTAAGCGCGGCTTCTTCCGCTACCGGTATATCGCTTGTGCCTCCGGTTGCTATTACGATTTTTCCTATGCCGCTCGGCTTTGGCATCTCGCCTATCATGCCAATTTGCGCAACCTTGTGATATTTTAACGGAAGGCTTTTTCCCACGGCCTCGGCAGCCTCCGCCGATAACCTGGTTATCAGAATCAATTGCTGCCCCTTGTTCAGCATGGCGCCTGCGATGCCGGCTATCTGTTCGGGTGTTTTTTTAGCTCCGTATATAATTTCTGGAACGCCCCGCCTCAATTCACGGTGATGGTCAACTTTCGCATAACCCAAATCTTCAAAAGGCTCCGCGCGCAATTTTAACAGCGCATCTTCGGGCGAAATTTCCCCTGCCTGTATTTTTTTAAAAATATCCAAAATCTCCGGTTTATTCATAAAAATTCAAACCCTTGCCGAACATTGGGTAAAATATAGTAAATGCGCTTGTATTTTTTCTATATTATATATTCCATTTTAGGAAATTTATGTCAACTGTTAAAATGATTCCGGGGTCAAAAATCCCCTCTACTATAGAAAAAGATATGCAGGAGAGCTACCTGCGTTATTCAATGAGCGTTATTGTATCCCGTGCGCTGCCGGATGCCCGCGATGGCTTTAAGCCCGTTCACCGCAGAGTGCTTTTTGGAATGCATGAACTCGGACTAACCCCCGCCCCCAAACCCACCCGCAAAAGCGCAACAATAGTCGGCGAAGTGATGGGCAAATACCACCCCCACGGCGACAGCGCAATTTACGACACCCTTGTACGCATGGCTCAAGATTTTTCGCTCCGCTACACCCTTGTGGACGGGCAGGGAAACTTTGGCAGCATGGACGGCGACCCTCCTGCGGCTATGCGCTATACCGAAGCCCGAATGACCCACTTTGCCCAGTTCATGCTGGAAGACCTGGACAAGGACACTGTGGATTTCAGCCCGAATTTTGACGATTCATTGGAAGAGCCTGTGGTGCTGCCTTCCGCCTTTCCCAACCTTCTGGTAAACGGTTCAATAGGCATTGCGGTTGGCATGGCTACCAATATGGCACCGCACAATTTAAGGGAAGTTGCAGATGCTATAAAAGCGGTTATAGACAACCCGGAAATTCCCTGCGAAGAATTGCTCCATTTTGTCAAAGGCCCGGACTTCCCCACCGGAGCCGTGATTTGTGGACGCAGCGGAATTAGAAATGCATACCTAACAGGGCGCGGCAAGATAAGGGTTCGCGCGGATATTGAGATAGAGACGGATTCCAAAGACAGAGTGCAGCTTATTGTAAAATCGATTCCATATATGGTAAACAAAAAGGAGTTGCTGGAAACCATAGGAAAACTTGTAAACGATGGAAAAATAGAGGGCATAAACAAGGCAAACGATGAAAGCGATCGGGAAGGAATGCGAATAGTCATAGGCCTCAAAAAGGATGCCGTGCCGGAAGTTGTAAAAAACAATCTGTTCAAATACACAAGGTTGCAGGAGAGCTTTAGCATTTACAATCTGGCTTTGGTAAACCGCCAGCCCAAACTTTTGAACTTGAAGGATTTGTGCGTGAATTATGTGGAACACCGTCACGAGGTGATTCGCCGCCGCACGGAATTTGAACTGAGAAAGGCAAAGGAAAGGGCACATATCCTGGAAGGTTTTTTAAAGGCCTTTGTTGCACCGAAAGATATAGACGAAGTAGTTCGCATAATACGCTTTGAAGACGAACCTGAAACAGTGCTGCAAACACGCTATGCTCTTTCGGAATTGCAGATCAAGGCGATCATGGATGTTCCGTTGCGAAATCTCAAAAAGATAAACATAGAGAAATACAAAACGGAATACGAAGAAATCCTGCTGCTAATCGCAGACCTGGAAGACATTCTGGCAAAAAAAGAGCGCATAATGGCCATTGTAAAAACAAGGCTGGAGGAGATTACCGAAAAATACGGCGATGCGCGCCGCACAAAAGTGGAAGACGCAGAAGAAGATTTTGAAGATGAAGACTTAATCGCCGAAGAAGAGCAGGTGGTTACGCTTTCCAAAAGGGGCTATATCCGCAGGCTCCCCATAGACACATTCAAATTGCAGGGCAGAGGCGGCAGGGGTGTTATAGGCACAGGCTTAAAAGACGAAGATTATGTTGAAAAGATATTTACCGCAAGCACACACAGTTATCTGCTGGCGTTCACCAACAAGGGACGCATGTACGGGATAAAGGTTTACAAACTCCCCGAAGGTGCCCGCACAGGCAAGGGAACGCCGATAGTAAACTTCCTTGGGCTTGCCGAAGGCGAGCGGGTTTCCGCAATAGTTCCGGTTCGCAAATTTGCCGAAGGCTTCTATTTGGTATTCTGCACAAAGCGCGGCATTATAAACAAAATGAGGCTGGGTTTATTCAGTTGCATTCGCAGAATAGGTCTTTATGCGATGAATCTTATGGAAGGCGATGAGCTTGTGAGCGTTCTGTTAGTTCAAGCGGAAAACAATTTGATGATAGCCACAAAAAGAGGAATGGCAGTCACAATCCCGCCGGATGCTTTCCGCAGCACGGGGCGCAGAACCAGAGGAGTGCGCGGCATTCGTTTGGAAGAAGGCGACAGTGTTATTAGAATGGTGGACATAAAGAAAGAGTCCCTGGTTCTGGCAATTTCCGAAAAGGGATTTGCAAAACGCACCGACCCCGAAGAATACCGGATTACAAATAGAGGCGGAAAAGGCGTGGTGAACATGAAAGTCACTAATAAAACAGGAGAAGTGGTTTTTGTGGATTCCGTTCTGCCAGATTACGATATGATAATCAGCACCAAAGAAGGCAAGATGATTCGCATAGATTTAGACAGCGTTCGTGAAACAGGGCGTTCTGCGCAAGGAGTCAAGGCAATTTCGCTTTTTGATGGCGATTTGGTAAAAGATGCGGCGGCTATCCCAAGCGTGGAAGATATTGAAGCGGAATCGGACGTTGAAAAAACGACTTTTGAAAATGCCGATGAAGCGATTGAATCTCCTGATGACGTGCCCCTAGCCGGAACCATAAGCATCACAGACGAAAACACGGCAGACGAACCGCTAAACGACGATGATATATGATGAAGATCCTCCTTATAGGCAGCGGTGGCCGGGAACACGCCATAGCATTGTCGATAAAAAAATCTCCGTTTTGCGGGGAGTTGATTTGCGCTCCCGGAAATCCGGGCATGGAAAAACTGGGCAAATGTTTTCCGGTTGATGTTTCCAATCCAAAGGAAATCGCAGAACTGGCAAAAAAGGAAAATGCGGATTTTACGGTTATAGGCCCGGAAATCCCCCTTGTTGCCGGCGTGGTTGACGAGTTCAAAAAGCAGGGAATGCAAATCTTTGGCCCAACGGCGGCGGCGGCCCAACTTGAAGGCAGCAAGGCGTTCAGCAAGGAATTTATGAAGCGGCACAAAATTCCAACAGCCGCTTACGAGACATTTACGGATTTGCAAAAAGC
>JAISSJ010000034.1 GCA_031273195.1 Candidatus Fibrimonas sp. | reverse complement strand
AAATAAAGCCCGGTTGCCTTTATGTTTCTGCCTAGGTTTTTCAAAAGCCGCAGAAAGATATTCGGGTCGGTATCTCGGTTTGACATTTCCCCGAAAGAGGCAAATGTGAAAAATTTTTTCTTTTTGAAAAAGTATCTCACCGCAAGCCCCGCCGCAATGCCGCATAAAAAGCAAGTAGCAAAACGAATGATGAGCATAGGCGTACCGAGAGCCACCGTGTAAACAAGCAACTGAGGGTTAAGCAAAATTGAACTCATCATAAAGGCGGCGAGCCAATCCTCCTCCATTCCCTTTTCCGCAAGAGAAGCGACTATTGGAATTGTGCCGTACATGCAAAGCGGAGAGGCAATGCCCAAAAGCGATGCGGGGACAATGCCGAGAATGCCGAGCTTTTTGCTCTGCAACTTGCTGAACCACTTGTGAATTTTTTCCTTTCCGAACACGGAAATGACCGAACCTGTAGCCATTCCGAATATATAATACCATATAATTTGATCAAACTGTATGGTAAAGTAAAACCAAAGATATATATACTCCCGATTGAGTATATCGGCTATGGTTGCTTCGGGCATTAAGGCACTACCACTTCAACCAATTTATAATCTCTTTTGCCCAAGCCTATTAATTCGGCGTGCTCTACGGTATGGCGTCCGTTTTTTTCTTTTATGCGATTAAGAAGGTCTTTGTTGTTCGGTGCATTGTCCACAAGGTCAAGGCTGGCTTGGTCAAGTGCAACAGGATCTAGCGAAGCCAATATGCCTATATCAGCTATTTTCGGATCGGCAATATTGCTCATGCAGTCGCAATCAATGGAGATATTGTTCAGCACATTGATATAGAGAATTTTTCCCTTGTTGGCATCGGCTACCGCTTTTGCGGCTTCTGCCATTGATTCCAAAAATGCGTCTTGAGTATTAGACCCGCCAAAAGGACTGGTTCTGCTTGTTCCGGCACTGTGTATCCAAGACTTGCCCATTCTAGATGCGTAGCCTATGGACATATTTTTTAGTGCGCCGCCAAAGCCACCCATTGTATGCCCTTTGAAGTGGGAAAGCACTATATGGAAATTGTAGTCCTTGAATGCTTTGCCTACATAATCCCATCCATTGAGACGCTTGGTAACGCTTGTTGGCACGGTAACAGGAATGCTGTCGTAGCCGTTTTTATCCATAATAACCACGGTCGCAATAGCGGTAAAACCGTGGTCTTTTGCTACTTGTTCATGCACGGCAGTGTTATCGCGTTGGCCGCCGTAGGCGGTGTTGCATTCAACAATAGTTCCATTTACTTTCTGAACAAGGTTTTTGATTAAATTCGGACTTAGGAAGAATTTTTTGTTTGCGGGTTCTCCCGTGCTTAATTTCACGGCAACATTGCCGCTGGCTGTAAGACCCAAGGCTTCATATACAGCTATAAGCCCTTCCGGAGTTATTTTGTTTGTCATGTAAACAATAGGTTTTTCTTCATCGGAGCCTGTGGATGAGGAGCTTGCGCCACCACCGGAAGACGAAGATGTTCTTGAGGACGAAGACCTTGCGCTGGAAGATGACGATGTTCTAGAAGATGAAGAACCTGTCCCTGAAGATGACTGTGTTTCCAAGGAAGAAGAGCTTGCACCGGTAGATGACTGCGTTTCCGAGGACGAGGAGCTTTCATCTTTAGATGTCTGTGTTTCCGAGGACGAAGAGCTTGCACCGGTAGATGACTGCGTTTCCGAGGACGAAGAGCTTTCATCTATAGATGACTGTATTGCCGAAGATGAAGATTCTTCACCAGGAGCTGGCGAGTCCGAGGAACAGTTTTGAATATTCAATGCCGCTATGCCTATAACAGCGACAGAAAGCAAGCAAGTTGTTATTTTTTTTCCGCCCATACTATAAATATACATAAAAATTTTGAAATATGTTTAATTAATTTGTGTTTTGTCAATAAAATGTCAAAAAATCATCTAATCAATATGAATCGCTTGATTTTGGAGCAGAAACGCTTTTTTTCGCCTTATTCTGGTATAATAAGTTATTTTACTAGTATAGAACTATTTAAAAGGAGGTTCTTATGAACAGGGTCAAGGCTCTATGGGCTATGTGCATTTTTGCACTTGCGGTTGCGGTAGTTCTTGGTTGTTCCGATTCAGGAGAGGGGCCAAATCTGCCTTCGGGCAATGAGACAGGGGATAAGTCGGAAAATGCCGCAGGCAAAACCAACGACGGGCACGATCTTCTTGTTTTTGACCACGGAATTCTTGACGAAATTCTTTTCAAGACAGACACCGTTTACATCACAGACACAAGTTTCTTGGGCAGGCTGTATTTCAGGAACTTGCCGGCAAACAAAACCCCCGAACCCGGGGACATCATAAACTCCGCAATAACAAAAAAGGCTCCTTACGGATTTTTGTACAGAGTAGCCGAAGTGACCAAGGAAGAGGAAAATGTCACAATCGTTTCCGTAGGCTATGCCAGCATTGCGGAAGCCGTCAAAGATTTGGATATAGAGTTTGAGGTTCCTCTTGTGTATGACGACGAAGACGTGGCAGGGGATG
Organism: Candidatus Fibrimonas sp.; assembly: GCA_031273195.1. GTDB lineage: Bacteria > Fibrobacterota > Fibrobacteria > Fibrobacterales > Fibrobacteraceae > Fibrimonas. Next base: position 4,438 of record JAISSJ010000034.1, on the reverse strand, counting down.
TTCTTGCAAAGAGCTGGTTTCAGAAGTTGGTCAAGAAAGTTGTGAATACCGTTGTACAAGTTTGGGATGCCGTTGTCGACTTCGTTTCTGGAAACTGGGAAGCTGGCGGAACCAATAACTTGACAATTGAGGTGATAGACAAAAAGGCATCTTTTGGCGACAATAAGAATTACAGCGGCGAGGTGAAGCTGAACGGCAAATATGTTTTGACGCTTAACATGAAACTAAAAACAAGCAACTATAACCTCGACTACGCAAAAATGAGCGTTGCGCAAGAGAAGGATTTAAAATTGGAAGGCAATCTGAAGGGAAAAATCACTTACAAACAGGAGTATGATCTGGCAAGATTCACCCTGCCGGACATAAGTTTTTGGGCTGGCCCCGTTTTTGTTTACTTGGCAAACACCGGGATTGTCAAAGCGAAAGTTGAAGCCCAAGCAGAAGCCAAAATCAGCGCAGAGCTTTCTTTCAAGGAATACAGCGAATTCGGCTTTGAGTACAGCGGAGGCAGATGGACTAAGATTGATGTTTCCGGCAAAGATTTTGGCTTTGATTACAAGCATTCTATTTACGGAAGTGCCAGGCTTGGCGTTCTTGTGGGATTCCGGTCTCTGTTTTTCGGTGTCGGAGGCTTAGAGGTTTCGGCAGGGCCTTCTGTGCTGCTGAAAACCCCGGACCTGTTAAATTTTGCGGCAGACCCAAACGTCACTCTGGATGTGGATTTGGATGTTGACATGAAAGTCAGGTTTCAATTCCTGGATTGGCTCCAGAAGAGCTACGACTTCGGTGAATGGTCTGTATATTTGGGTAACCTTTCACGCTCCAAGGCCTTGTCCGCATTTGACAGCCTCGTAGCTTCCAACATAGGAGTTTCCTACACGGAAATTAAATCCGCAATAGAAAGGCCAAATTTTGGATTCCAGGTTGAGAATTACGGCGTTTGCATTGGGAAGAGCGAAAAGGAGTGCGAGAACGGCGGCGGAACCAGACAGTCTTTCGGTGCAATCAATGATGACAAGAAGCACGAGTTCACCGCAAGTTTCAGCGATTTGAGCACAGGAACTTACTATGCCAGAACTTATTTTGAATCCGGCATAGAGGGGGATATTCACTATGACAAGGCGACTGTTTTTGAAATTAGGCCACCTGATTTAGTTGATCCCCGAGACGGACAGGTGTACAAGACAACGATAATAGGTACCCAAACCTGGATGGCACAGAATTTGAATTATGCGGTAAAAGATACTGTATTACATCAATACGGCGAATGTTTCGGCGAAGATCGCAGTATCCATATAGAACGTGAGCCTAATAATTTATCTGATGCGGAAGTTGAAGCTAACTGTGCTATGTATGGCAGGTTATATAGTAGTGGTAGTATTGTTGAGAACGATGTATGCCCTGCTGGCTGGCATGTGCCAAACGATGAAGAATGGCAAACGCTTTTTGATTTCGTGGGTGGCAGTGGCATTGCAGGAGAAAAATTAAAGGCTGTGAGCGGCTGGAACTATGGCAACGGTACTGACGATTATGGCTTTGCCGCCCTGCCAGGTGGGAACTATAATCAGTCTATCAACAGTGGCGGAAACTATTCCTTTATTGGGGAAAGAGGTTATTGGTGGAGTGCTTCCTCCAATTATCCTTATTACGGCACAACATATGTATTTATGCTTATGACCAGTTTAGAAGAAGCCTCTAGAGAGGGATTCACCGTGGTAACAAGTAGTTATATGTTCTCTGTCCGCTGCCTAAAGGACTAACCATGGAGAAATCATCATGAGAATCACAATTCCAACATTAGCGGCAGCAATCTCCCTAGCGGTTTTTGCCTGCTCCGAATCGCCGTCTTCAACAACAGACGACAGTTCCAGCAGTGGCGAAGTTGCTTCGTCAAGCTCGGAGGGAACCGAAGGCAGTTCCAGCAGTGGAGTTCCTTCGTCAAGTTCCAGTGCCCTTGGCATCACAGGCAGCGCATGTGAATATTCGGGAGAAGAATTTGGCATCAGCGGGCTTTTTATCTGCGCAGATGTGCCAAGCGATGCACCGAACTGGCTGGCACAGAAAATCGAATGCGATGAGGACGGCGGCACCTGGATAGACGCTTGCCCAAGCGGCGAAAAAGCCACTTGCATAGATGAAGAAGACGAAAACGCAAAAGACGTCTTGTATAAACTCTACGCAGATGGCTTTGCTTGCGGCGATTTCTCGCTGAAAAATGCCGATGGAAGCACAGACATCATTCCCAAAGGCGGAGCATGCGGCCCGTTTATGCCTGCAGAAAATGTCCAGTTTTCAATGTGTGCCGAATTCCCGGAGCTTCCGACCAGCATCATAAAGCTTTCATGCACAGAACTGGAAGCTCCTTTTGCAAACGAATGTCCGGGCAACGCCGATTTAATCTGTTATGATCCGGAAGAAGAGATGATTTCTCATCTTTACGGTTTTGCAGTGCTTTCGCTTACATGCGAGGATTTGGATATGGAGGGATTGTAGGGGGCTTTTTCTACATTCCCCTAATATGCGCAGATTCAATGTAACCGGTCTTTGCGTCCCGGACCAGGACTACATGGTTGACATCTCAAACAAAGTCAGCCAAATTATGGTAATGGTGGAGCGAGGGGATTATTTCACCATAAACCGGGCAAGGCAGTACGGCAAAACAACCACGCTTTGGCAGCTTGACCATGAACTGGTGAGGCGGGGCTACACCGTTGCCCACATAAGTTTTGAGGGAATAGGCGATGAGCCGTTTGAAAATGCAAAGAGCTTTTGCGAAAGTTTGCTCAGGCAGATAACCAAGGAATTAAAAAGCAGCGGAGCAAAGGACTATTCCGCATGGGAAAAGCACAATGTCAAAACATTTGAAGACTTGGATGATTTTCTGAATACCGTCTGCGAAGGCAAAAAAATTGTTTTAATCATAGACGAAACGGATAAAACTTCCAATAATCTCGTGTTTTTGCGATTTATAGGAATGCTAAGGGATAAATATCTGCTAAGGAAAAGCGGCAGAGCTTTTACCTTCCAGTCCGTGATTCTGTGCGGCGTTTACGATATAAAGAATCTCAAAATGAAAATGATAAAAGCTGGTACTCACCATTTACACGATGGCGAAAAACGCATAAATTCCCCTTGGAACATAGCAGCGGATTTCAAAATTGATATGTCTTTTTCAGCATCGGAAATAGCCACCATGCTGAACGAATACGAAAAAGACCATAAGACAGAAATGGATACGGAAGCGGTATCGAAGGAAATCAGAGCCTATACCAATGGCTATCCTTATTTGGTTTCCCGAATTTGCAAAACTATAGACGAGGACTTGGAAAAGGATTGGACAGTGCCGGGTGTGCAAAAAGCTGTGAGAGTTATATTGCACGAAAAGAATTTTCTGTTTGACGATTTGGGCAAAAATTTGGAAAGCGATGAGGATTTCTATAAATTGCTGTATGATATTGTTGTCAATGGCCAATCTTATGTTTACAATATGACAAATCATGCGATAGATTGGGGCATTATGTTTGGGATTTTGAGAAAGCAAAACGGGCATGTTTTTATAGACAATTTAATTTTTGAAACTGTAATTTATGATTATTTTATAACAAAAAAGAGAATAAAAAATGTAAATACGGGCATGGACATAACCCGAACCTTGCCGGAAGATGTTATAGAAGATAACAAACTTGACATGGCTCTTTGCATAGATAAATTTGCCCGCCATTATTACGAGCTTTTCTGCGGCAGGGACAGCGAATTTTTGGAAAGCGAGTGCCGCATTCTGTTTTTGACCTATTTAAAACCGATAATAAACGGCAAAGGTTTTTACCACGTTGAGCCGGAAACTCGCAACAGAAGCAGAATGGATTTGGTTGTTGATTTTGGCACGGAGCAGTTTATAGTTGAATTGAAATTGTGGTATGGCGAGTCGGCTCACGAAAAAGCGTTGGGGCAACTCTCCGCATATTTGGATAGCAAGGGCAAAACGGAAGGTTATTTGCTCACTTTTGATTTTAGGAAAACGGAAAATGTTGGGAAGCCTAAAATGGAGTGGGTTGAATACAATGGGAAAAAGATTTTGGATGTGATGGTGGGAGTAAAATAGAATAGCTCACCCCCTAAACCGCTCCTCCGCCTTTCCCCAATCCACAATATTCCACCACGCTTTTATCCAATTCGCCCGGACGTTTTTGTATTTCAAATAATAAGCGTGTTCCCAAACATCAATAACAGTTATGGGGTTTAAGTTCAAACTGATAGGGCTAATCTGGTCGTGAGTATCTACAATTTCCAGTTCGCCGGTTTTATTTTTCACCAGCCAAACCCAGCCAGAGCCAAAATGCCCCAGAGCCTTTGCCGCAAACGCTTCGGCAAAAATCTCAAAACTTCCCCATTTTGCATTTATAGCCTTAGCCAATTCGCCGGTGGCTTTGCCTGTGCC
>JAISSJ010000007.1 GCA_031273195.1 Candidatus Fibrimonas sp. | reverse complement strand
TTGGGCGACTCGGGTCTGTGCGGGGCGGCGGCGCGGCGCGCAGTGCCGGAGCCGGGCCGTGTGGGGGGGGCGTGAGGGCGGGGGGGGGGGGGGGGGGGGGTGTGTAATACGCCACCGAACCTGTGTTAGAGGATCTAGTGGTAAGCGTTATGTTAGGCATTTGAGGCATGGAGAGTCATGTCGAAAGTTCAGACAGCATTATCTTTTTAATCTCTGCCGGTTTATAGCCTTGCTCCATAAGCTCCAGTGCCTTTAAGAAGCCACGCTTTATGCCACGTTTTTCAAACTCCTTATGGCGAGTTTTTACCTTCTGTATCAGGGTCATGTTCACCTCCTTGAATTCCTTGTAATTGCCGTAAATCTCGCTGTGCATTCTCGACAGTTCGCTCACCAAAAGCGACACATCTTCACGGCTGATTAAATTCTCTCTGCTATGCCTCTCCAATATGCGGTCTATATCAGATATTAAAGTGGCCATTCTATTCGCAATCTCCTTCCGCTTCTCCGAACCGACGCTCTTCTTTTGCAGCTCCCGCCGGAATTTCAAAAGATAAAAGGGCAGCAATAAATCCAAACGCTTTTTCCCAAATTCCGATACAGGCTTTTCCAAAACCTTGAATGTGGGAATTTTGTAGCTGAACTCGCCCTTTGGGTATTTTATCCTCAAAGTCACAATATCAGGCGTTTTGTTTTTGTTCTCAAAATAAATTATTCTTGGCTCCGGCAGTTCAAGCTCTATCAATGAGCCGTCTTTGGAAATAGCTTTGTTGTTTTTGGCAAGGGCAAAAGCGTATTGGAATGCCCGCAGAGCTATTTCCAAGTCGTCTGATATTTGTGCTTCTATCAAATAGTAGTCGCCGTTTATTGACAGCGGTATGTCGGAGATGATTTTCTTTAGCTTGCCCTTCTGCTCGCTCACGCTTTCATTCGGTAAAAACGCAACCTTGCTGTTCGGCTTGTATTTCTTGTCAAAAAGCCCGTTTATGAAATGCACCACCGCTGGGCCGCTTGCCTCTTTTAAAATGTGTTTGAACATCAGGTCGAATAATTGTGCGGTTTTGTTTGGCATTGGGGTAATTTAGAAAATCTTTTTTCTACGTTCCCTTCCATGAGACACCTTATCACCTTGATTATTATGGCAACTCTCGCAAATGCGCAAACTACAAAGAGCTTCGGGGCTAAAATAAACCAACTTGGCTATGGGGAACAGGCCAAAAAAATTCTCGTTTATAGGGATATAGACGCTCAAGCCGTGGAATTCAGGGATTTGGCAAGCGGAAAAGCTGTTTTAACCGCCCCTTTGTCTGCTCCGGCTGCTTGGGAACACAGCGGCGAAATGGTTCGCAAGGCAGATTTTTCCGCATTAAAGAAAGGGCTTTATGCCGCATACATAAACGGCGCAAGAATCTCCGACAATATAGTTGTGCAAAACAACGCCTATGAGGGTTTGTTTAAATCCGCCCTGAAATGGTTCTATTATCAACGTGCCTCAACAGCTTTAAGCCCGGAATTCGCCGGCAAGTGGGCACGTGCAGCCGGACACCCGGATACAAGCGTTTATTATTACCCAGAAAGCGATATGCCGGAAGGCTGGAAAATCAGCAGCCCAAAGGGTTGGTATGATGCCGGCGATTACGGCAAATATATTGTGAACAGCGGAATTTCCGTTTTCACCATTTTGGAATTTTACGAACATTTTGAAAAAGAACTCCAAAAACTCACTCTAAATATTCCGGAAAGCAAAAGCAAAACCCCGGACATTCTGGAAGAAGTGCGCTGGAATTTGGATTGGATGCTCACCATGCAGGACTCTGACGGCGGAGTTTATCACAAATTGACGACGGCAAGGTTTTGCGGTCACATAATGCCGGATATGGATACGGCCAAAAGATATGTGGTTATGAAAACAACACCGGCTGCGTTGGATTTTGCCGCTGTTATGGCACAAGCCTCCAGAATATACAAGCCCTTTGATGCAAAATTTTCTCAAAGAGCCTTAGCCGCCGCAGAGAAAGCATTTGAGTGGGCGAGCAAAAATCCGTTTGTTTTATTCAAACAGCCGGAGGGGATGAACACCGGAGGGTATCACCCGAATGGGGAAACGGTAAAAGACGAGTTTTTATGGGCTGCAACCGAACTTTACATTAGCACAAAGAAAAAAGTTTATATGCAAACAATAGATTCCATTCCCTTTGGCCCCCATGCACCTTGGTGGGGCGATGTGAGTTTTTTGGCAGTTTACAGATTGGCAGATAGCAAAAACGGCTTTAATAAAAATTTAACCAAAGCCGCACAAGATACATTGTTGGTTTTGGCGAATAACCTCAGCGAGCTTACGAAAAATTCCGCTTATGGTTTGCCCATATTTAAAGAAAACTGGGTTTGGGGTTCAAACTCCGCGATTGCGAATAACGGCCTTGTGCTTTTGCACGCATATTATTTAACAAAGGACAAAAACTACCTGGACGGTGCTCAAAGAGCTTTGGATTATCTTTTGGGAGCGAACCCGCTTGACATCAGCTATGTAACCGGGCATGGCAACAGAGTGCCGATGGACCCGCACCACCGCCCCTCGGAGGCGGACGGAATTTTTGAGCCGGTGCCCGGTATGCTGGTTGGCGGCCCTCACGAGGGCGGGCAAGATATTAAACCGGGTAATTGCGAGGTCAATTATGTTCAAAAGGGAAAACCTGCTCTTAGCTATATAGACCATAATTGCAGTTATGCTTCTAATGAAGTAGCCATAAACTGGAACGCTCCGTTAGTATATTTGGCAGGTGCCTTGCATTTTTTGAATAACGGCGCGAAAACGCCCTAAGCAAACCCGTTTAGTATGTAAGTCGGGCTAACTCCGAGCGAATAGATATCGTCCCTCAACTCGTTTTCCTTCACATTGCCGCCAAGCACTAAAGCTGAGTCTATGCCGGCTATGCTTGCTCCGGCTATGTCTGTTCCAAGTGTATCGCCTATCATTATAACGCTTTCGGTGCTGGGTATAAGGCTGCGAAGCACAATTTCAAAAATCAACGGAAAAGGCTTTCCGCAGAATAAAAGCTGGCAACCGGTTTTTTCCTTTAGGGTATTTGCAATGCAGCCTGTAACGGGAATTTTTTCGCCATCGGGGTTTGGAGCGTAAACATCCGGATTGAGTACCAAAACCTTTGAATTCTCTTTTGATAAAATCTCAACGGCTTTGCCCATCTCCGCCTCGGTTGGGTGTATTCCGCTCAATATAACTATAGGCTCGGATGGGTTTTCCACAGCCTCTATTTTTGCCTCTTCCAAAAACAGCAATCCGTCTTTGCCGCCTAAATAATAAACCTCTTTTAGCCCAAAGGTTTCGTTTAGCAAAGCGAGCAGGCTGCCCGAAGATATAATCTCATGGGTTTCAAAGTCCATACCCGTTAAACGAAGGTCATCTTGTATTTGCTTTATTGAGCGTGAGGCGGAGTTTGTTATTAGCCTGACATTTTTATTTGCCTTGCGGAGCGCAGCCATAAAATCCATAACTCCGGGGTAAATAAAATTGTCTTTGCTGTAGAGTGTTCCCCAGCCGTCCAGCAAAAAAGAGCCGTAATGCTTCAAAAGCGTATCTATTTCCACTTTCCAGGGGTCGCCCTTAGCTTTCAGCAAATTGGGAGCGGCGGTTTCCAAATAGCTCTTGTATATGGCAGACTCTAGCGGCAGCATAAGGAGTTAATATAGTAAACTCTCAACTCTCAATTCTCAACTCTCAACTCTCAACTAAATTAACTTTTTCTTAACAAACCTTTAATCGCTTCTTAGTTAATCCCTAATTGAAATTTAATAAACGATTTTTAACTTTACATATGATATAACTCAACCAGAGGAATTTTATGAAAATTCAGAACAATACCGCAAAATTGGCAAAGCTGTCTGTTGCCGCTTTATTAGCAGGCGTTTCAATTGCAGCAGCGGAGGAAGAAGCGCCGGTCGTGACACCGGGCGGAACAAAAGTCCAGATATATGGACGTTTGGAACTGAATTCGGCGTATGAAGACGGTATAACGGGTGGCCTATGGTCAGCAAACGCTACTTCAAATGCCAACAAAGATGCACAGGGCAGAACTTCCCTTAGCATTGCCCGTACCAGGCTCGGCTTGAATCTAGTCGGTCCATCAAAAGAAGGCGAACCAGATTTAAACGGAAAATTTGAAGCGGACTTTGCAGGCAATAGCGGCTATAACAACTTTAACGGCTCCGGCAGTGTCACGGCTGACTATAGCGGTGCTCCTGGTTTTCGCGTAAGGCAGTCCTATGGTTCGGTAAAATTCAAGGGTATAGGTTTAACACTTTTGTTCGGTATGACAGACGATTTAATCACTCCGATTGACCCTCCTTCCATAAATCCGAGCAGCCTTAACGGTGCCGGTAACTTGGGCAACCGCCGTCCGCAAATTCGTGTAACCCAGGCTCTTGGCCCGGTTGAAATAGCCGTAGCCGCAACACACGACCGTTTGAGAGCTAATGACAACGTAGCTTCTTCGTCTCCGGGTGTGCAAGGCCGCTTAGGAGTGAAGCTCCCGGCAACTTGGGCAGGCGAAAAAGCGAACATTGCGCTTGGCGTTGGCGGGCTTTTTGCCAAAGACGAAGCTGCAAATGCCGATGATGAAAATCGTGCTAAGAGAGGCCCCAGCACCAACTCTATTAATGCAGATTTATCGTTGCCTATAATAAACATCTTAACGCTCACCGGAGAATTTTTCACGGGTCAAAATCTAACTCGCTATGGCGACGGAAGCCTTGGCTTGAATCATACCTCCTCAAGCAATCCAACAAAAGTTAAAGAAGACGGTATAAGCTCAATTGGCTGGTGGGCAGCTTTGGCGGCTAAACTTCCTGCTAATTTGTCTGCCGCAACCGGTGTTGGAATGGAAGCTGTAGATGGAGATGTAGTAAAAGACGATTTGGAAAAAAGCGATAAAATTCCCGGTTCTCGTGAAAGCAATATGTTTATATTTGCAAACCTTGGCTATAACTTCACATCGGCAGCAAAACTCACATTTGAGTATTTGAATCTGGCAACGGACTACGCCGATAAGCTCAATGGAGACAAAACCGACAAAGGCTACCTGAACCGTTTTGAATTGAATTTTAGATACGATTTCAAATAAATTATGTACTCGGAATTAGGCAACTGATTCCGAGTGTTTTTTTATTGTATAATGCTTTAAACACCTAGGATTTTTTTCGGGATAATCCGTTAAGCATTGCAGTCCTCTGGATTCCTTTCTTTTCAAAGCGCATTCCACAACAAGTTTTGCGCTTTCCAAAAAATTGCGAAACTCAAAATCATCAACCTTTCCAAATTTCATCAATTTTTCCAACCCTATTTTCAATCCCTCAATAGACCGCACAATACCGCAATGTTCCCACATAATGGTTTGGACTTCCTTTTTTTGCCTTGAGAAATTTACTTTTGAGAGAGTTGAGAGTTGAGAGTTGAGAGTTGAGAGTTTTTTCGGAGTTGAGAGCTTTTCTATATCCTCGCAGGCACGCAAAGCAAAAACTACGCTCTCCAAAAGCGAGTTTGAGGCTAGGCGGTTTGCGCCGTGGACGCCGGTTGCGCTGATTTCGCCACAGGCGTAAAGGCCTTTTATGGTTGTTCTGCTGTAGGAATCAACGAGTACTCCGCCGCACATGTAATGCGCTGCGGGAACAACGGGAATCCAGTCTTTTGTGATGTCTATTTTGCATTCAAGGCATTTTGCGTAAATGTTGGGGAAATGCGTTTTTATGTCTTTTGCCTTGCGATGAGTCACATCCAGGTACATATAGTCTTTGCCGGTGAGTTGCATCTCGCGCAGAATTGCCCTAGCCACAATGTCGCGGGGAGCGAGTGAACGCAGGGGGTGAACTTCGTTCATAAATTCTTCGCCTTTGTGGTTTTTCAAAATTCCGCCAAAGCCACGCACCGCTTCCGATATTAAAAAAGTTTTTTTGAGCTGCGGGGCATAAAGGCTGGTGGGGTGAAACTGCATAAACTCCAAATCCTGAAGTGCCGCCCCCGCACGGTAAGCTATGGAGATTCCCTCTCCGCAAGCGTCCGGAGGATTGGTTGAGTGCAGCCAAAGCCGCCCTGCCCCGCCTGTTGCAAGCACAACGGTTTTTGCGTAAACCGTCCTTGCCTTTTTTGCATTTTGCTCCGCTACCACAGCCCCAATGCAATGCGATTTTTGTATGAGCAAATCCAAAACCGTACTGCGTTCAATAAAATCTATTTCCTGCGAATGTCGCTTTAATTTCGCAAGCAATGCCCGCATAATTTCTTTGCCGGTGAGGTCTGCGGTGTGCAAAATCCGGCGAAAGCTATGCCCGCCTTCCAGGTGCAAATCAAAGGAATTTTCATCATCTTTGACGGTTGTAAAATTAACCCCCCATCTGATCAACTGCTCTATAGCTTGGGGAGCATTTTTGGTTAAAATTTCCACCTGCCTTTTTTTGCACAACCCGTCCCCTGCTTCCAAGGTGTCTGCGATGTGGCTTTCAAAGGAATCTTCGGGCGAGGTTACAGATGCTATCCCGCCTTGTGCGTAATTCGTGGAACCGTCCGGTTTTGCGCCTTTTGTGAGGAGCAAAACACTCTTGCCGTTTTCCGCTGCTTTTATGGCAACGGTTAAACCGGCTATGCCTGCGCCTATGACTAGGATGTCGTGCATCAAATAGTAAATGTAGAATTTTCTAAATTTCCCCCACGATGAGCAAAAATACAATCATAGGGATAATCCTGATAATTCTCCTGTTCGTATGGTCAATAAACAATTCCAGCAAACAGCAAGAACTCGCACAGGCAGAGTTGCAGAGAAAAGCTAGGGAGATAGCCTTGGAGCAGGCAAGGCTGGATTCCCTTGCTGCTATAAAAGGTAAAAAAACACAGCCCGGCACCCCGGAACTCACGGTTGCTAAAGAGGAGCCTTCACTCCTTGCAACTCAAGACTCGGCAGAGGCAGCAGTAGAAGAAGCCACGCTACCTAGCGACAGAGATATTTTCGTTGAAACCGACCGCTTTCTGATCACCCTAAGCTCCGTAGGAGCGAAAATCATAAGCATAGTTCCCAAAACCCTGGCGGACAGCCTTGGGAATTACCCGGAGCTTTTGCAAAATAAGGAAGACGGTGCTTTAAGCATAAGTTTTGACCAAGAAAATTTCAGCGATGAGTCCTTTTCAGTTGAAGAGTCCGTACCCGACAGTATTGTTGTAAAGGATTCCGCAACCATTGCCTTTGAATGGAAGGATAAAAAAGGCAGAGTTGTGATTAGGGAATATAAATTCACAAAAGAAGGTCATTCCATTAAGAATGTCACGAAGATAAAGAACTTTGCCCCCAAGCTATATGCCCTGAGCTGGAAAGGCGGAATGAGGGAAACCGAGGATATTCCCGTTGGCAAATCCTTTGGAATGAATTATCTGTTTAGCGAAGTTATTTTGAACAATACCTATAATGTTGACAGAGAAACCGTGACAAAGCAAACCTGGTTCAACCGTGACCAGGGCAAGGCATTGTGGTTTGGGCTTAGGCGAAAATACATAGCGGGAATAATAAATTTTGACGGTGCGAGCGAGGCCTCTCTGGGGGCGGAACCCATAAAGGAAAAACGAAACGAAAAAGACCCGGGCACCTACGCTCTGACAATAAGCGATAACATGAACAGCGATTCCGTTGCAGTTGATTTCACCATTTTGCCGCTCCACTGGAAAGAGATTGAAAAGATGGAGCAGGGTTATGAAAAAATCATAGTAAGCGGCTGGGAATGGATGGGGGCGGATAAATGGTTTGTGTGGCTATGCGGCGTTCTTTTGCAAATACTGAACGCCTTTTATTCAATAATGCCGAACTACGGAATTGCGATAATTCTCTTGACCATGTTAGTGAAGGTTGTAACTACCCCTCTGGCTTTAAAGCAGATACGCTCTACCCGCTCAATGATGGCTCTAAAGCCGGAGCTTGATGCTATCCGTGCAAAGCATCGCGGCGATATGCGTGGCCAGCAAGAAGAGATAATGAAACTTTACGCAAAGCACGGAATTTCGCCGTTCAGCGGTTTTGCCGGTTGTTTGCCGATGATTTTGCAGATGCCCATTTTCATAGGCTTGTTTGTAGTCCTTGGCCGGGCAATAGAATTGAGGGAAGCTCCGTTTTTCGCATGGATTAGCGACCTTTCAAAGACCGATATTATTTGGAGCGGGTTCAGCATACCCTACCTTATGCCGGAGGGTATTGCGATTTTGCCGTTTTTCATGGTGGTCACCACCTGGATTCAAACAAAGCAAACCATCACAGACCCTAATCAGAGGATGATGGTATGGATGATGCCGGCCATGATGTTCGTGTTCAGTTCGGTTATGCCAAGCGGTTTGGTGCTTTACTGGACAATCTCAAATATATGGAGCATTGCCCAATATGTGATAATAAGCCGCAAAAAACCTGCCCTTCCCGTCAAAACAGACCCCGGTAAGGGCAAAATTGTTGAGGCGAAAATTGTGAAAGGAAAGAAAAAGCGATGAGTTTTTAAGGTATTGAAAGCAATATCTTAAAAACGTCAACATATGTTTGCAAAATGCAAAGTTTAAACTTTTTTTGTCCAAAATTCCGAAAGTTTTATTATATTTGCTATAATGAACCCGAAAAGGAGGTCTTAGGATGACTGATGAGAAATTGATAAGTTTAGTTGCGAGTTTAGCTGTAGAACGCAGAAAAACTGAAAAAATGTTTAGGGAAACCAGTCGGCAAATGAAAGAAACCAAGCAGCAAATAAAAGAAACCGGCCTGCAAATAAAAGAAACCGACCGGCAAATGAAAGAAACAGATAAGCGTATAGAAAAACGCTTTAAAAGGCTGGATGAGCAGTTGGGTTATTATGGACGTAGCCTGGGCGACGTGGTAGAATTGATACTTGTTCCGGGTATATGCGAGAAAATGAACGCTTGCGGGCATAATTTCACGAAGATAGGCCCCAATAAAATTCTAGATAGGGAAAACAAAAGAACCTTGACCGAAATAGACCTGCTGCTTGAAAACGGAGAAGAGTCTATGGCGGTAGAGATAAAGACCGATTTGAGCGTAAAATGGGTAAATAAGCATTTGGAAAGGCTGAAATTGCTTCGCAAGCATGAAAACATAACGGGCTTAAGGGGCAAAACTCTTTACGGTGCCGCTGCCGGAATATCCATAGACAGCGAAGCCAGGGACTTAGCACTTGAAAATGGCATGTATGTTATAAGAATGATAGAGGACGAGGAGCGATTGGAAGTGTTCGTTCCGCCAAGAGGCTATATAGGCAGGTGGTAAAAATGAAAAAAAATTCCGGCAACCCTTGACAACCCGGCAAAAATTTTCTATATTTGTTCCTAATGCGGTTTTTGGCCAACATAACCCTCCCATCCAGACCCTCTGACACAGGCTCTGCGGTGCGTTTTGTTTGGGGTTCAAAAACCTGTCTCCAGGTCGACTATTGTGATTTTAGTGGCGTTACAGCCTCAAAAAATGCAATTCTGCCCCCCCCACCCCCCCCCGCCCCCCACACAGCAACACACACCACACCGACAGAGCACAAGCACCACAACACCGCAC
>JAISSJ010000178.1 GCA_031273195.1 Candidatus Fibrimonas sp. | reverse complement strand
CGGGCACATGCCTGTCCCCTTATATACATAGGGTCCCCTTCATTCCCTAACAATTCCTCAGATTTGCATTTATCGTAATTTAAATTTCTTTGTACCATGCCTGTGGTTACGCCAACGGGGTTGCTCCAGCCTTTGTTAGTTCTTCCTTTCCAAGTCCAGTTAGCTTTTACCGAATCGCTAAAGTTATTTATGTTTCCACAACTATCATTTCCGAAAAGCGGTTCTTTATCGGGTCCGTTGCAAAAACCTCTTATAGCACCGGTTGCATCGTTTGGATCGGTTTTCTTGGTAAACTCATAGTCATTTTGCCCGTACCTAAGTGTTTTGCCACCTTGCGAACACGGCTGATATTGGTCTCCCGAATAACATATGGCGTTGTTGCCGTTCCAATTGGATATACGCCCGGACCTACTACTGCCGCTTGTGCTATTGCAACTCTCGACTGCAGCCCAGCAACTGAAGTTGTTTTCTGCGCATTTTCCGTTGTCACCCTTCTCGGCATCAAATTCTTCAAAGCCAGAATAGCCCACGGGGAAATCGCGAATTATCGCATTCAATTGTTTGACTGGCTGGGCAAAAACCCCAGACGCAAGCACAGTGAGTGCAAAAGCGGAAGCGGACAAAATTTTTTTAAGCATGGTACCCCCATAGCATCATATATATTAGTAAATATAGTTATTTTTTGCCCTTTTGTAAAGTTTTTTGTTAAAATTTGCATTTTTTGCAATTTTTATGTGATTTACGAGGGTATTTTTCGCATTAAAAGCACAAAAGTGTCAACATATGTTTGCAAAATAAACACCCTCCAGGCTTTTTATGAAAATATTTATTATATTTCCAATGAACGCAAAAGGAGTTTTTATGTCCAAAAAAGAAGAATTGAGCTTTGAAAAAGTATGGGCCATGTTCCAGGAAACCGATAGGCACCTAAGTTGGCTGGACAAGGAACTGAGGGATACTGAACGCAGCATGAGCGAAATAGTGGATTTAGTGGTAATTCCAGGAATATGCAAAATAATGAATGCCTACGGCTACAGCTTCACACGCATAGGCCCAAAAAGAATTATAGACAGAGAAAACGGAAAAAACCTAACGGAAATAGACCTGCTGCTCGAAAACGGCAACGGATCAGAATCAATGGCGGTAGATATAAAAACGGATTTAAGCGTAAAATGGGTGAATAGACACTTGGAGAGGCTAAAATTGCTGCGTAAAAACAAGAGCGTAACCGGCCTTCTTTACGGCGCAGTCGCAGGAATATCCATAGACACAGATGCCCGGAATTTAGCGCTGGAAAACGGAATGTATGTGATAAGCATCATAGAAGACGAAGACTGGCTGGAAGTTACAGCCCCGGCAAAACGCAATATCGGGAAATGGTGAAAAGCTATTTTCTATATTTCCCCATATGTTTTCCGATTATGCAAAAATTTTACTCTCTTTGGCGGGCGGCATTGGAATTTTTCTATTGGGAATGAAATTCCTCTCCGAAGGCTTGCAAGCAGTTGCCGGCGATAAACTCAAATCCCTTATAGGCATGGCCACCAACAACCGAATATTCGGCGTTGGCATGGGGCTTTTGGTTACAGGCATAATACAATCCAGCTCCGTTACAACGGTTTTGGTGGTTAGCTTTGTGGACGGCGGCTTAATGACGCTTGCGCAGGCGGTTGGCGTTATTATGGGCGCAAACATAGGAACCACCGTAACGGGCTGGATTTTAACCATTAAAATTGACGAATACGGGCTTCCGCTGGCAGGTATTGCCGCCATTGTTTACATTTTTTCCAAAAAAGACACCATTAAATACATAGCCCTTGGCGTTTTAGGGCTTGGCTGCGTGTTTCTCGGCCTGCTGTTTATGAAAACCGCTATGGAACCGGTTAAAGAATACCCTCAGTTCGTAGCCATGTTCCACGCTTTTCAGGCAGATACCTATCTGGGCGTTCTCAAGTGCGCCGCCATAGGCTGCGTTTTAACGCTTATAGTGCAGTCCAGCAGCGTTACTATCGGCATAACCATGGTGCTTGCAAGCCAAGGTCTTATAAATTTTCACACGGCGGCAGCTCTGGTTTTGGGTGAAAACGTGGGAACAACAATAACGGCTATTCTGGCATCCCTAGGCGCAAACAACAATGCGCGCCGTGCCGCTTATTTCCACTCTCTATTTAACATAACAGGCGTATTTTACATAACGCTTTTGTTCTTGCCCTTTATCAACCTTGTAGAATGGGGGCTTGGAACGCTTTTTGGCCTGAAAGATTTGGAAGACATAAGAAACATAAGTTTTGGCATAGCTGCCGTGCATTCAACTTTCAATATTTTCAATACGCTGGTATTCTTATTGCCATGCAGGTCTATAGCCAAGCTCATGGAAAGCGACACCGCAACAAAAATCTTAATCAAATTGAAACTGCTTCGTAACGAGGTTAAACAGCCGGTTGAGATGGAGGCTCTGCTAAACATAACTACTCGCAGCCCAAACAAGGACTCTTCTTATATTCGCTTTATAGAAATAGAGACCCGCATACAGAGGGTCTTGAGCTATATGGGAGGGCAACTGAAAACCGGGATGGATAATCTGAATCATTGCATTGAAAACACGGAAACGAATTCGCCGGAGATAAACCAAATATTTGAGATGGAAAAGCATTGCGATAAAATAAAAACCAAGCTCATGGCGGTTTTAACAAGTTTTGTGGGGAGCGAAGAAACCGCAATTTCATCTATCCAATGGAGAATAGCCTCTTACGAAAGAATTTTCGATTATTTTGAAAGCACCTCCGACTACATAGCACAAGTGGCAAAGCTGCGCCTAAGGGTTTTGGATAACAAAGCGGATTTGCTGGATTACCAAAAGCAGGATTTAATCAAACTGAACAATCAAATTTCCCAGGCTTTTGGCATATTGCTTTCGGTTTTGGAGAACACCGCAAAATACAATCCGCAAATGGCGGAAAACCACGAGAAAGATTTTGCGGCGATAAAGAATACCATCCGTTCAACCAGGGTAGCGTTCTGGGAAGCCTCAAGCAAAAACACAAGCAATCCCATAGTAAACGACTCCTATTCCAACATGCTGAGTTCCTACCGCAAAATTCGCGACCACCTGAGAAGCGCCGGCAACACAATTTTCGGAATTGACAAGGATTGATGGAGAGCATAGTTGCCCTGGCAACGCCGCCCGGAAAAAGCGCAATAGCTGTAGTGCGAGTGAGCGGCAAGGCTGTGCGTGAAGTGTGCAAAGCCGTTTTGCCCGATTTTAAAATGGAACCGAGAATTGCGAAATTGGTTCGTTGTAGGGGCGTTGCATGCAACGCCCCTACGATGGACAACCTAATTGCCATCTTCTTCCCCGCACCTAATTCCTACACAGGCGAAGATGTTTTGGAATTGTTTCCGCATGGGAATCCTTTTATTGTTCGCAGGTTGATAGAGGAAATTTGCAAGGTTGAAGGTGTGCGCTTGGCAAAGAGGGGCGAGTTTACGGAGCGGGCTTTTTTGAATGGGAAAATGGATTTAACACAGGCAGAAGCTGTTGGCGATATGTTGTCTGCGAGCAATTCAAAAAGTTTGAGCAATGCGCAACGGCTTTTGAGCGGCGAAGTTTCCGGTGAAATCAAGAGGCTTGCGGAACGTGTAAAAGAAGCGGCAGCAACGTTGGAACTGGAGGTGGATTTTGCGGAAGACGTTGGAGGAATTGAGAATGGAGAATTGAGAATTGAGAATTGTTTGAACGAGATTTTGCAGGGTTTGAGTGCTCTTAAAAAGAGATTTCGCAAAGCTGGAAACGAATTGCCAAAAGCGGTTTTGTTTGGGACGCCTAATGCGGGGAAATCCAGTTTGATAAATGCTCTTGTCAAAGAAGACAGGCTGCTTGTAAACGAGGCTCCGGGCACAACACGGGATTTTGTGGAAGTTCCCTTGCACTTGCCAAGCGGAGATATTCTGCTGATAGACACAGCCGGGCTTGCAGACACGGCTCAAAATGAAATAGATGAACAAGCCATGCAAAAAAGCAGGGAAATATTGGAAAAAGCAAATTTAAAAATTCTAGTAACAGACATCTCCACACCTTTGCCCCCGGAATTCGAAAAATGGCAAGGCATAGCAAACATCACCGTTTGCACCCACACAGATATTAAAAAAAACTCTCAACTCTCAACTCTCAACTCTCAACTAAAATTCCTCGTTGCATCCCCAAAAAACGAAGGCATCAAAGAATTAAGAGAAGCATTGGACAATATATTTTTCCCAAAAGAGGAAATGGAAGAGGCTTGGATTACAAGCGAGCGGCAAATAGCCTGCATAAAAAAAGCGGAGGAATGCGTACTCAGAGCTTCGCAAGCCGGAGCGGTTGAGTTGATGGCCTTTGAAATACGTGATGCACGAAACGCCTTGTGTTCCATTATCGGCGAGATTTCAGATGAAAGCGTTTTGAATGCGATATTCAGCAGTTATTGCGTGGGGAAATAATTTTTTCTATATTTAGCCATAGTTTTTCAATGCGGATGTGGTGGAATTGGTAGACACGCTAGATTCAGGTTCTAGTGCTAGCAATAGCATGAAGGTTCAAGTCCTTTCATCCGCATGGCTAAAACCACTTTGATACGGAAATCAGCCAATAATAAACTTTATACTCCGTATCAATATTGGAATCAAATGAAAATTCCCAGTCATACAGTACAGTTGCATTAAAGGGAGATATAATAGGATGAACCCAGCCCGGATCTGTTCCTGCGCGCCAAGGGCGGAACTTTAGGCTTAAACCGAAATTCAACATAAACTCAACCCTTTTTTCCACACTGTTCACGGTTGACTCGGCAAATTGCCAGCGCATTCCGCCATGGAACTTAAAACTCTCATAAAAAATCCCCTCAACTCCGGGCTGCACCCCAAAAGAAGAAAGGTCTTCCAAATTTTGATAAAATTCTATACCGGCCTGCTTACTGCCCGGCTCATTGTATGCCAGCAAATAACGCTGTTCATATTTATCCCAAGAACCCGAAACCAAAATGGAATTCACAGACAGAGAAAAACTTAAACCCAGCCAATTATCCCTCCAGATTCTCAATTCGTCTTCATCTTCAACCGCAAGGCTTTTAAAAGTTCCGCCAATTCCTATGTCCCAGCTTTTCAGCGATAGTATATTTGAGAGCCGCCCGCCACCTGCCACAAGAAATAAATCCCTGTAATAACCGTTCTCTGCAAGGTAAGCGTGTTTAGAATCATAGAACCACCGCTCCTGCCCTGGCTTAACCCGCCATTTTGTGTTAGCGGAAATAATTTGCAAACCCGGAACGGAAAGCGATAAGTGAGCTAAATCCGCATTTTGAAACCCGAATGTCAAGCGGCCTTCCTGCAAAGCTCCCAAATTTGAGGCATAAGAAGGGTGGGTTGGATTGGGCAAATATGAATCCCAAAGCGAAGGCGAAACAGGCACTCCAATGCGTTCAACAGCCAATGTTAAAGATGCGGCAAATAAAAGCAGCGCAATCAGGCGAGAGAATTTCATGGTTTTTTCCCTCCCGCATTTTTAACACCGTCAAAATGAAATTCCAACCGCAAACTCCATTTTCCGTTTGTGTTCTGGCCATCCTTTTTGCTTTCCTTATTGCCGTTTTCATCAAAATTATAATATGTAGAAGGGTCCTGGCGATAGCTGCCTTGCAACGTCAGATTTTTTCCTAAATCCAGTTCAGTGCCAAACGCTAGAAAGGATTCCTCTGTTCTACCCATTAAACTCATTGAACTTGCCCAGCCCGCTTCTGCCGTGAATGCAAACGGCAAGGGATTTCCCTGCAAATCCGCCGCCCGCAATCTGGAACCGACAAGCCCATAGCCACGTTCTGTCCATAAGCTGAACACAAGCGTAAGTTCAGGTTGCAAAACTGGAGTGCGAATAAATTGCGATGTTGCGCCGAAATACACTCCATAAGCATATAAGTAACCCAAGGAATAACCTATGCGTACCATATCTCCACTCTTATCGTAAAGGCTCCATTTTAAGGCGGGAATAACAGGCAACAAACCGCTTGCTATTTTTTTTGGCTCATAGCCGTTATCGTCCACAAATAAATACACGGATGAAAATGATATTTCCAGTCTGTTATCAAAAACGGACGATTTGAAGGCCAGGTACTTTGGATATAACCGCACATTTTGCAAACTCACCAGCTCGCCGCCTACAAATCCTGCATATTTCCAGTCTCCGGCAATAAAACCGTTCGGCACAAAGGTATAACCGCTTGGGCCATAATATGTTAAATGGGAGCAAAAACCCCGTGAAAAAAACAGCAGCGCAAAAAGCAGGATCAATTTGATTTTCATTTTTGCCCCGCAAAATAAACCGGTATCGCTATTAACGCCGCACCCAAAGCACCCCACCATGAAAAGGAGGAGTTTTGCGCAAATTCCTGCAAGGATATTTCTTCGGTTTTATCCGCATAAATTTGAACCTTCCATCTTTTTTCGTTAAACCAGTTTCGCAAAAGAATCTCGTGCTCGCCTTCCGGGAGTTCCAAGCTCATTCCGCCGGACTTCCCTTTGTATTCGTTGTTTATAAAAACGTCCGTTGGAATTTTGCCCGCCTCAACAAAGGATATTCGCCCGGGTTTTAACTGAAGCTCCGTTTCAAGGCGAAATTCCTCATCGGGCTTTACGGTGATGGTATATACTTTTTCGTAATATTTTGGTTTGGAGACGGTTATTTTGTATTCGCTCGCATTTAAAACATGCTTATGAAAGGGAGCTTCCAAAACCATTGTGCTTTCTCCCTCTATTTTAACGGAAAGTTCGTGTTGAGAAGACACTATTGTCAATTTTCCGGTTTGGCGGCTTATGCTTGCATTTATTTCCGTTTTTTTGCCGGGTAAAATTTTTGCTTCTTCCTTGTATTCGCTGTACCCTTTCAAGCGCAGATTTATGGCGGCTGTACCGGGGTTTATGTTTTCCAAAAGGAGAGGGGTCACTCCCATAAAAGTTTCACCCATAAAAACCTGTGCATTTGAAGGTGTGCTTTGCACAAACAGCGAACCGGAGATAACTTCCATTTTAGCCTTTAGTTCCGAGAGTTGGCCGGATTGAATTTTCACTATTCGTGTAAAAGGCTTGAAATTTTCCGCTTGAAGTTCTATTTTATAATTTCCTTGCGCTAAGGAGGTCATATTATACGGGGTTTTTCCCATGTTTTGCCCGTTTATAAAAACCGTTGCTTCCGAAGGTTCGCTTTCAACGCGAATGCTCCCCGGCAAACTTTGGAGAGTGACCTGAACATTTTGCACGGTTCTAGGTTCCACCTGTATATCCTGTTCCGATTTTTGATAGCCGCCGGCAAGCACCCTAAGTGTATATTTGCCTTCCAGCAGGTTATTCAGGCGGAGCGGTTTTGCAAGGCTTGATTTTCCTGCGAACTGTTCATTTAAGTAAACCTCGCCTTCCGTTGGCAAAACCGTTATTTGCAAATCCCCCATCCACTGCCTGAGGTATTTGTCTTCTATTGTTTTAGCAAGTGCAGAAATGGCACTTCGCAGTTCCAACTGCGAACCAACCTGTGCATATTCGGCAACCACAACATCACCGGAACTGGCAGAAATCAATTTCACATCAATTTGAATAAACGAGCCTATAGCGGAAACCGAGCCTGAGAGCAAAGCTCCGGCCTTTTGCGAGTTGTTCTGTTCAAGCACAATAAAATTGGTTTCATTTCGCAAATGCGTACCGAACATGGCAGCTACAACTTTTCCATAGCTATAGCTCTCGGCCCCCTGATTGTTATCCGTAAAGGGCAAAACGGATATAGTAGGAGTAGTGCGTTCCGCTCCAAACGAAAAAACGCAAAGAAACAGGCAAATGGCA
Organism: Candidatus Fibrimonas sp.; assembly: GCA_031273195.1. Classification (GTDB taxonomy): domain Bacteria; phylum Fibrobacterota; class Fibrobacteria; order Fibrobacterales; family Fibrobacteraceae; genus Fibrimonas. The sequence goes on along the minus strand of JAISSJ010000178.1, from coordinate 22,586 downwards.
AAAAATTTGCGCACATAGGGAAGATAGAAAAAATTCTACATTCCCTAATATGTTTAGAATAGGAATCGGCTTTGATGTTCACCGCTTGGCAGAAGGGCGAAAGTGCATTATCGGTGGGGTGGAAATTGAGCACTCAAAGGGGCTTTTGGGGCATAGCGATGCCGATGTGCTCACACATGCTATTTGCGATGCCCTGCTCGGTGCGGCCGGCCTCGGAGATATAGGCACTTATTTTCCGGATACGGACAAAAAATTCAAAGACATAGACAGCCAAATACTTTTAAAAAATGTAAAAGAGGAAATCTCAAAACTCGGTTTTAAAATAGAGAACATAGACAGCATTGTAATGGCGGAAAAACCCAAGATAAACCCGCATCGCGCAAAAATGAAAGCTATTCTTTCCAAAACACTTGAAATAGAAGAATCAAAAATCGGCATCAAAGCCACAACTACGGAAAAACTCGGCTTCACAGGCCGCGAAGAAGGAATAGCCGCACAAGCAGTAGCTCTGTTAGCCTAGTCCCTGCCCTCGGAATAAAACTTCTCCCACCGTTCATGCTTTCCATTGCGGGTAATTTCCACAAAAATAAAGGCTGTGTCTTGCGGCGGCAAAAAACCCAGGGCAATATCGGGTGAAACTATATTGCCGGTTTTCGCATGATCGCTCAAAGTGCTCAGGCCGCTTGTTTTTGAATATATGTTTTCGCCGTGGTAAATGGTCACGGAAAAAAGAGAATCCCGTTCAACTTTTAAAATTTTTCCCGGCAAAATCGCATTAACCGGAGCCTCGCCTATTGCACGGAACCTGTTCCTGGAATCTCGCTCTGCGTTGTTATCGTATTTGGCAAATTTTTGCGGAATAACGGAACCTTTAAGCGGTATTACGAGGCAATTGCCGGGAAATTTGCAACCGTTTTTTTCATTTCGCCAAACAGAATTTTTGCCTTTGGCAATGCTTATATTTTTTCCGGAAATTCCAACCGAGTCTATAGTTTTGCCGGGAAATGAAAAAATATGCCTTACTCTTAGCGGAAATTCTTCCGGAAATCTTTCGCCTATAAACTTTGCCATTGGAATGTAAAGGGAATCTTCGCCTTTAATGCTTGCCGGAAGGTCCAAGGCGGATTCAAAATTCAGAAAACACTCTACCAGGTCATTTTTTTTTGAATGTATTTTAATCTCGCTGCAATTCGGGTTTTGCTCGGTGTAACTTTGCGCATCTTGCTCCGGTTTTGCCTTTTTCATAAAAAGAACTACTATGAACAGAGCCAAACCGGCTAAAAACAGCGTAAGAAACAGGGTTCTCAGGCTTGGCATTTTGTTTTATGAAAGTTTCACCTTTCCATATATGAGTTTTTGGCGGAATTGTTCAACAAGCTCGGCGTTTGCCCCGACGATTGAAACGGAATGATTATCCGCAAGCTTGTCTAAAAATGCTATGGAGTCGGAATCCATGGATTGCAGATGGGAAAAATCAAAAACTACGCAAAAGAAATCCGAAATTCTATCTTGCAACTTGTCCAATTGCTCTCCGGCAAACATACTCCCCTTGCACACAATGTTTATAACATCTTCGTTTGTTTGCGAAATCTGCCATTCAAAATCCATTTTCGGTTGTTGCTTTATTACGTTGAATTTCAAGCTGTTTTTAAAATCATCTATGGTTTCGTAAATAGAAAGGATGCTGTCTAACTGGGTTATTTGCAGCAGATTCTTTATTTCCGGAGAAATATTGGAAATCACAAAACGCAGACCGTTTTTGTGCATCAATTGATGTATTCTAACGAGCACAGCCAAATGCGAACTATAAAGCACTCCAAGCTCTGCAAGTGACAGCAGCATATCTTGCTTTTTTATCTTCAGGGCTTCTTCCATTTTTTGGAAAATATAATGGAAATCCTCAGTTTCCAGATTAAAATTCATAATCTGAAAGTAATTGCCTTTATCTTCTATAACGCACTCAGCCATATTTTGTCTCCGAAGGAATAATATATAAAATTTTTAAAGAGGCTCCATTCTAATTGTACCGCTTTTCCAGCCTATTTTTAAATGCGACAACTCCTGCCTAAATTCCTTATTCAAACCGAATATTGAAACCTTGAGTACCGGCAAAAGCAATCGTGCGGTTATCAAAGCTTCTCTATCAGGCATAATTTCTATTAGCCTAATCAACTTTTTTCGCTTTGCCTGCAATTGCTCTTTGCTACTGTTGCAGGTAGCAAGCTGGGATATCAAGAGCTTTCTTTCGTTTTCGCTTTCCGGGCTTTTATCCGAGGGTTTTATGGCGAATAGCTTTGTCTCCAGGATATCAATAGCCTTGTTCAGTTTTAGCAAAATTCCGTTTACTTCCTGAAGATCATCTTTTAATTGCTGGCGTTCGTTTTCCACGAGCGTAAACTCGTTCAGAGATTCTGTTTTCCCGCCTATGCTTCCGCATTTCAAGGCTCCCCTGAAGAAAATGGAGCTGCTTATAATTTGCCCGTCTCCGGGCATTTCCAAATCTTTGGTTTCAATTTTGCAATTGCGAATTTGCCCTTTAACCTTAACCGTTTGGCCGGCATTAAGCGTGCAGTCCTGCACATTTTCGGCATATATGTTTCTTGCCGCTATTACTTTTCCTCTGTTTTGGCCAAAAACGGAATTTTTTAAAAATACATTGCCCGTTTTTGATTCTATATAAGAAGATTCAACAAATCCTTCAATGGATATATTGCCCTCCGCCACAACGGAAAAATCCGTTATCACATTCCCTCTAACAAGAATATCGCCAGAATAATCAATATTTCCGGTTTTAAAATCAACATCGCCTTTTATTATGTAAACTCCGCCCACGCAAATATCGCGCCCCTCTCTGTAAAGGAAGCCGTTTATGGTGGCTATCAGCTTTGTTTCGTCATCTATGGGTTGGGTATTTGCGCCTACCGGCAAGGCGTAATCTTCGCCTGGAATTGGCGATAGAGTGTGCCCGAACACGCTTATGCCGGGGAGGCCAAGCGTTGGAGGAGTACGTGTGCATATAACTTCACCCTCCTTTACTTGCCTTATATTATCCCATTTTTTATAATCTACCGTACCGTCTTCATTTAAAAACGGCTTTGCATCCGGGTCTATCTGAATTATTTCGCTTATAACAGCGTCTTGACCTGCTATAGGCGGGGTTGCAGTTGCTATTATAAATTCTTGCCCGTAAATTTCCTTTGACAAAATTTCCTCTATTGTATCATAGTCAATTCCGTAAACCACCGCTTTTTCCGCCAAAAGAAACGATATGTCATTTATTTTCAAGCGATATTCGGTTCGCAATATGGATACATCTATTGCAAAGCGAACCTGTATGGGTGTAACTTGCAGGTGCATGTACTTGCGCTTGCCTTCTTCAAAATGCTCAAAAGGCGGGCCAACGAGTTCCATTTGCCCGGATGCCTTTTTAATTACACTTTCAATTTTCACAATGTCAAAATTGATGATTTTATTTCTGAGAAGTATCCTCTTTATTTCCTCTGTTTCCCAGCTTTTGGGGACAAACTCCGGGACAACAGACAAATATGTTCCCTCCTGCGAAATTTTCCACAAAAGCCATCTATAGTTGTCTTTTATATTTATGCTATCTAGCTGTTGCATAAGGAGGAATATAGAAAACAATTTTCTGATTTCCCGACTTTATTTGCACAATTTGGGGGGTATTTCGCCTGAGTTTCACAAAAACAGAGCCTTTGGCTCCGGCTCTTGTCCTTTGAATTTCCTCGCCTTTGAAACTATATGCCCTAAGCTCAAATTCGCCGTTTATGCCGCTGATTTGCAAACCTCCGTTGGTATATACGGCACTCAAGTTGCGGTTAAACGAGCCTGAGGCCGCGAAGGAAGGCTCTTGCGGTTCGGGCTTGGCTTTGGGTTCCGGCATCAAGGTTATTTTACGTTGCTTTATTTGGGCATTTTTCGTGTATGCAATGTAAACCTCCGCAACATCAACTTTTAATATGTGCAGATAATTGCCTATAATCTCCGCATAAGTTCCAAGGGTGTTTTGCTCTATGTCGTAGGTATATATGTTTTCGCCGTAGTCAGAGCTTGGCAAGGCAATGTATCTTTTTTGAGCGGTGTTCCAAACCGTATCTTCGCCGGGGTTTCCGGGAATCGCATTTTCAAGAATTTTGGAAGTATCCGCTATGTGAAGGTACACGGGGTAATTGTCTGTGGTCGCAGAGATTGAAAGGCTGAATACAAGGGTGTCTATGCCTTCGTTTTGAGAAAACGGAATTATTGAAAGCTCGTTTGAATTGCCGCTCATCGTAGTGCTCAATTTCAAGCCGTTTACATTCCGGCTTATTCCCGTACCCTGCAAGTTCGGATTTCTGAAATAGGAGAGCGATTTTGCGTCGCCCAAATTCACCTGCCTAAAAAACGGGATAACCATGTTTTTGGGAATCCTAAGCGCAGTGTTTTGGCTTTCGTCTTGCGAGCGAACATAAACATATATCGTATCTTTTCTTTTGCATTCCCGGTAAGGGTCGCATTCGCTTCTGCCGGAGAGTTCCAAAGCGCTCCAGGAACCTATTGCATTTTCCTCGCCCTCGCATAAAAGGTTGTTATTCTGAATTTCGCACTGCACAAGCCCAAATAGCGTTTTTGCCGAAAATTCAGAAGTGCCACTCTTGTAAAACAAACTGTCAAGGTTAACCACCATCTCAGGCTTACCGGCTTCCAGCAAATAGTTCTTTGAGTAGTCTGCGTCCATAACCGAAAGAATATTAATAAATGAATTTGTTCCAAAAGTAATCGGACCGTTGGTAGAGAGTAAAACCGCATGCAAATTGTTTTTGTGATTTTTCAAGGGAAGCGGATTTGAGTTTGTTTCGTAATTGGGAATGTAATAGCCTTTTGTCATTACTTTCTCTTCTTCGAAAAATACGGAAGCATTTAGAATATTTCCGCTTGAATCTAAAATCAAATCCTTTATTAAAATACTTTTAGATATTGTATTGCCGGACGTCAACTCCGTATTGCAGGCTACCAATAGATGAGAGCCTCCGTTTTCCCAGTAAGCATGGCCCAAGCCTTTGCAGTTTTGCTTTCGCTCGGGCTTTTCCACCCAAGGCATTGAGTTTCCTGTTAGTATCACAGGAGCTTTTGCGCTTGGAGTCCATTCGTTGTCCATGAAAAATATATATATGGCGCTGTACGGATATTGATGCGAGGCCGGCAAAAGAACAGCCAGTTCGTTATAACCGTTTTTGTCCAGGTCGCCTATGGAAACCAAATCCGTTCCAAAACTTGCCCGGGCTTCAAAAAACAATCCATTAATGTCGGAAGCCAGGCCAGCATAATTCAGTTGTGAAAAGTCCCATAAATTTTCATTTAAGGAAAAGAAATCAACCCTGCCGCTTTGCGCATATGGCCCGCTTTTGCTATACGGATTTCCTATTGCGAGATGGTAAGTTTTATAAGCCCCTTTTTGGCTTGCGCCAAGCAAGGCCAAGCGCCTGCCGGAGCCGTAATTATCGTAAGAATCATCCGTTTGCCACACGGATTCCGGCATATCTATATCCTTTAAAATGCGGGAAGACAGCCTATTTGCGTCGTCCAGGGCTATTTGCATTATAATTAATTTTTTTAAACTTGAAAAAAGCACTGTTGCCGTTTTTCTTTCGTTACTCAACGAATCCAAAACTACTACGGCTACCACGTTATTATCCCTAACCGTATCGCCTTTTGCGTTTATGAAAATATTAAATGAAGTTATGGGTAAAACGCTTCCTATAATATTTCCATAGCTGCTCACCACATTATAGGTGTTTACGTTAACGACGGGATAACGGTTTACTATGGCAGTATCGTGCCCCCCAAGGAGCATTATATTGGCATATAATGAATTTTTTTCTCCCAGGGCGGCAGATTGCCTCACATGAGGAAAATATCCAGATGTCTGTTCCGAAGTTGCGTAACCGGCCCGGAATACATCCGGTACGGCAGCCGTGAATCTTTGCGCAAAAATTTGCGCGCCCAGAACCAAAAGCAGGCCCAAAGCCCTTATGCTTAAAGTTTTCATAAAAACCTCCTATGTTTTGTTGTCTATTCATTAGACGCATTTCAGAGGAAAAAAAATTTGAAAAAGTGAATTTTGCAAACAACTGTTGACGTTTTTATGCATTTTTCTTACTTTTTACTATATTTCCCCCCATGATTCTCCTTTCCCTTGACTTGCTGGGAACATTTGCCTTTGCCATAACCGGAGCATTTAAAGCCGCCGAAAGGGAACTGGATTGGTTTGGAGCTATTGCGCTTGCATGCGTCACCGGCGTTTGCGGAGGCATAATGAGAGATGCCCTGCTGGGTAATACCCCCCCGCTTGCCCTGCAAAAACCGGTTTACATTATAGTTTGCATTTTTGCGGCAATTCTGGTGATAATGGCTCAAAAAAAAATACTTTCCCATTGGATTTTTGTCAGAATAGCAGACGCCATAGGTTTGGGAGCATTTACGGCAATAGGCGCAATTCACGCAGAAAACGCAAACGCCGGCGGGGTTGCCATAGTCGGGCTTGCAGTGCTCACCGCCGTTGGAGGCGGAATGCTAAGAGATGTTTTGGCAGGAGAAATTCCACAGGTTCTGAAAAGCGAAATTTACGCAACAGCAGCCCTAATAGGCGGCCTGTTCTTTTGGATTTTCGGGCTATGCACAAGCCAGTTCCACGGAGCAAAAGTCGTTGGAACAATAGCCATAACAATAACACTACGCCTGTATGCCATGTACGCAAAACTGACGTTGCCAAAAACATGAAGCAAACTCGCTAACCTCCAAGCTTTTTTTCCACGATAAATCTCGGCCTTTGCTTGGTTTCCAAATAGATTTTGCCTATGTACTCGCCCACAATGCCTATAGACAGCAAAATCAAGCCGCCAATGCTCCAAATCGAGCAAATCATGCTGGGCCAACCGGTCTCGGTAGCACCCATAAAATATCGAACTACGGAATAAACAATCATAGCCAAGCTAATTATAAAGATTATTACGCCCAGAATTGTCACCATCCTTATGGGTTTTGTCGATAGCGATGTTATGCCCTCAAAAGCGAATCTCAGCATTTTTCCAACCGGGTATTTGCTCTCCCCCGCCATTCTCTCCTTGCGCTCGTAATACGCAATCCCCGTTCTGTATCCGAGCATGGGAACAATGCCACGCAAAAATAAATTCACCTCCTTATATTCGGCCAAAGCGTTCAGAGCATTTTTGCTCATCAGCCTGAAATCCGCATGATTGTAAATAATGTCTGCGCCCAAAAAATTTATGAACCTGTAAAATAAATGCGCCGTTATGCGCTTGAAAAGCGAATCCTTATCCCTCTTTGACCGGACTCCATAAACAATATCGCAACCGGAGCCGTATAAATTCAGCATTTCATCAATTACGGAAATATCGTCTTGCAAATCCGCATCCATGGAAATACTTGCATCCGCAAATTCCCTAACGGAAAGCAAGCCGCACAAAAGGGCATTTTGGTGCCCCCTGTTTTTGGACAGTTTTATTCCGGAAAAAATTTTCGGATTTTTCTTGCAAAGGTTTTCTATCAGTTCCCAAGTATTGTCTTTTGAACCGTCGTCTATAAATACTATTTTTGATTCATGAGAAATAACACTGCTCTTCGCAAGACGTTTTACAGCCTCCAACAACTGCTGCGCAGTCGCAGGCAAAACATCTTTTTCATTGTAGCAAGGAACTACTATCGCTAAAATGGGACCAGCCATAGTTCTAAAACTTCCTCTTTATGTCTTCCAACGGCATTTTCATAAACACTGCCTCTCCTTTTGGGGTTTCATAAGGATTCTGCAAAGATAGCAAATCCGAAACCATAGTTTTCATATCTTGCGCAGAAAGCTCCATTCCGCTCGGAATAGCCGAACTGTTTGCATAGCAGAGTGCGTTTTTTTTGAACATATCGTTTTCCCTGCTCTCTTTTGCATTTTCCAAAAAACCGATTATCGCCTGCCCAACTGCGCTTATTCGCAAATGCGCGGGAATGCCTCGCACCTGCCAGGTGTTAAAGCCAAAGTGCTCTATATAAAAACCCAATTTTTTAAGCTCGTTTTTTTGCTCATCCAGAATAGGCGACAAAACTGCCGGCATTTCAATTATTTCTGGAAATAGAAGCTCTTGGCTGTCCAAGCTCTCGCCGTTTTGCAGGGCCTGCAGTGCACGCTCGTAAAGGATTAGCTTATGCGCCCTGTGCTGGTCTATTATTAGCATGCTCTGCCCCTGTTCGCAAACTATGAAGGATTTGCCTATTTGCAGGCATTCCGTTTGCGGGGTGGCGTTGCCGATTGCCGGGGATATAGGAATTATACGGTTGTCGGGAAAGAGTTCTTGGGTCGGGGGTTGAGGGTCGGGAGTCGGGGGTTGGGGGTTCTGGAAGTTGGTAGCTATGTATGCCGGGGGGTTCTCTCTCAGCGTATTTGCAATTGAAATTGACGGATAAGAGATTGCGTTTTGCAAGGCGTTGTGCACAGCGTGGTTCACCGCTGAAAAAACGGCGTTGTCTCTTGAAAAGCGAACTTCCCTTTTTGCGGGGTGAACATTCACATCAAAAGTTTCCAAAGGCATATCCAAAAAAATCACGGCTATTGGCGAATAATCACCGTAAGGCGCATAAGCCTGATTTATGGCCTTGGCTATCAAGGCATTGTAAATAGGGCGTTTTTGCAAATAGATATACGGAATATTCCTTTTGCCGGCTTGCAAATTTTCCGGTGCGCTGATAAACCCTCGGACCCTGATGCCGAATTCTTCCCATTCAATCTCCTTTAAGGAACGAGCAACAGAGGCTCCCAAGCAATCCGAAATTCGGGCTTGCAAACTTCCCTCTGCCGAGCAAAACAGCATTCGGTTATCCGCCCTGTATTCAAAGCGGACTTTCTCGTTTGCCATGGCAAGCCGTATTATGCAGTCCAAAATCCTTGAATTCTCAACGGAATCGTTTTTCAAAAACTCCGCTCGCACAGGGGCGTTGAAAAACAAGTCTTTTACGGTGATTACAGTGCCAAACGGAAGCGCAGCCTCCTCCTTAGACTTCAAAACCCCGCCCTCAAACTCCGCCCTAACCCCGCAGGGCATAGAGCGGATTGCGGTTTCTATAACCAACTTGGATATGGAAGCTATGGAGCTAAGAGCTTCACCCCTAAACCCGTTTGTGCTCAATTTGAATAAATCGCCGGCATCTCTTAATTTTGAAGTGGCATGGCGCAAAACGCTTTTCTCTATGTCTTCCGGTTCTATTCCGCAGCCGTTGTCCGAGATTTGAATTAAATCCTTGCCGCCCTTTTTTACGGAAATCTTTATTTGAGCAGCCTCCGCATCAAGGCTGTTCTCCACAAGTTCCTTTACCGCAGATGCAGGCCTCTCAATAACTTCGCCGGCTGCTATCTGGTTTACAACGCAATCCGGCAAAAGCTGTATCTGAGGCATGGAGGTAAGGTAGAAATTTTCTATTTTCCATAAAAATGAACTCTTTTCTGCAAAAAGCGAACCTTGCATTGCCGGCTCTGCTAAGTTTTGCTTTATTTTCGTGCGACCTTGATTTTTTGGGCAAACCCTCTCCCGTTATAGCCGAAGTTGAAAACTCCCGCTTGTATATAAGCGAATTAAAGGATAACAAAGAGGATGGCGATTCCATTTCAAAAGAGGAATGGATTCATCGCATAGAGGCTTGGGTTAACTTTGAAGTTATGTACAGGGAAGCCCTTAAGAGAGGCTTGCAAAAGGACTCCTCTACTCAAAAGCTAATTAAAAACGCAGAGAAAAAAATCCTGGTGGACAGGCTCAGGCTGTCTATGGATAGCACGGTTGCCGTGGAATCGGATAATGAGTTGTGGGAATTTTACGAAAAAAACAAGGAGCTGTTTCGCATTGATTCCGTTTCTTTCATACCTTTTTCCGATGTATCGGAACAAATACGAAACGCAACGCTTTCCGAAAAACGCATGAACAGGGAAAAAAGATGGCTTACGGAAACGAAGAATTTATACTCAATAGAAATCTATCCCCAATACCTAGACTCATTATAACAAGGGCAGCTTTATGAAAGTGATCATACCCATTGCCGGCGCAGGGATCAGGATGCGCCCAATGACGTTGAATATACCGAAATGCTTGCTGCCAATAGCGGGCAGCACTATTTTAGGGCATATTTTGACAAAGCTGGATAACCTTAATATCTCGGAGTATATTTTCGTTATAGGTTATTTGGGCCAAAACGTGGAAAGCTATATAAAAGCCGAATATCCGCACATCTCGGCAAAATTTGTTTGGCAATATGAACCGCAAGGGCTGGGTGAAGCCATAGGCTTGTGCGAAAATTTTTTAACCGACAATGAACCTGTGCTGATTATTTTGGGCGACACTTTGTTTGAAGCGGATTTCTCATCGCTGAAATCCCTTTCCGGCAATGTACTTTATGTAAAGGAAATTGAAAACCCAAAGCGATTTGGTGTTGCGAAAACCGATGAACACGGCAAAGTTGAATTTTTAGTTGAAAAGCCGCAGGAATTTGTGAGCAATAAAGCCTTGGTTGGCATTTACGCCATTTCTAACACGCATGAATTAAAAAATTCGCTAAATTATTTGATAAGCAACAACATAAGAACCCGGGGCGAGCTTCAGTTGACGGACGCCCTGCAATTCATGCTGAAAAACGGTTGTGAATTTACCACAACTTCCATCACTGAATGGCTTGACTGCGGAACCCCGGAAATATTGCTGGAGAGCAACCGCTGTCTGTTAAAAACCGTTTCCCGGGAAGAATCTTTGGAGGCAAGGTTCCCCGATTGCAAATTTGAATACCCTTGCTTTGTGGGTAGCCAAACGGAACTTAGCAATTGCAGCATAGGGCCGTTCGCAAGCATAGGAAAAAATTGCAAGATAAAGGGAACCGCCATTGAAAGCAGCATAATATCAAATGGGAATACGCTTTACAACTCCTCCGTGCGCAATTCCATCTTAGGGGAAAATTCATATATAAACAATTTTTCCGGCTCGCTTTATACAGGAAACTGCTGTGTTGTTAATCCTAGCTAGCAAAAGCCCAAGAAGGGCGCAGATTCTTGAACTGCTGGGAGTTAAATTCCGCATAGAACCGCCATGCTGCGATGAAGATACCGCTGGCATTCCCATAGAGAGCATCCCAAAGGAACTGGCCATAAGAAAAGCGCTTGACGTAGCGGCAAAATTCCAGGATAAATTCGTACTTGGGAGCGATACCCTCGTTTTTTGCGAAAATACATCGCTTGGCAAGCCGAAAAACGAGGAAGATGCTTTTGAAATGCTGAAAAAACTGAGAAATAAAACCCACAAAGTGATTAGCGGGGTTGCCCTTTGCAAAAAAAACGAGCTTTTATATGCGGGCGAAAGCCAAACAGAGGTGCGTTTCAGAGATTATTCCGATTTGGAAATTCTAAATTATATGTCCACAATGGAATATGCAGATAAAGCAGGGGCCTATGGTGCTCAAGGAAAAGGCGCACGTTTTATTGAATCTATAAACGGGTGTTTTTACAATGTTATGGGTCTTCCTATAGCCTTGACTTTAGAAGCTCTCAACAAAATGGAATGAATGGAGATGTTATGGCAGAGGAACAAGAGATAAATTTGGACTTGGATTCAAATGAAAAAATCGGCGATTATTTGCGCCGTGTCCGCGAAGCTCGCGGCTTAAACATAGAGCATTTGGCAAAATCTATACGCTTGGGAAAAAATATCCTTCAAGACATAGAAGATAATCGCTGGGATAAATTTCCGGCGGAAGCTTACTTGCGAAGCTATATTTCGTCTATGTGCGAAAAACTGTCTGTGGATAAAGCCGCTGTGATTAAAAAATTCTCAATTGACAGCAATTCGCACTTTAACGTGGAGCAAAACATTATAGGCGAGGAAAAAAGCGAGCCTAAATCCAATAGTACTGCAAAAGTTCTCATAGTAGTTATTCTTCTGATTGCCGCTATTTCGTTTTTTGTCAACAAAATTTTAAACGAAGAACTGGAGAATGACCCGTTTGAGGAGGAAACTCAGCAAGAAGCCATAGTTGAACCCCCGATTGAAGACAGCATGGAACCCGATACCGTAGCTAAAAGCGATCCTATTGAACCTGCACATGCCAGCCCTAGGATTCCTCAAACCTCAAGAACGCAAGACACACTCCGCTTTGAATGCGACCCTGTACCGGAGAAAAGTTGCGGTGCCATTAAATTGGGTTCGGATAAAACCACTTGGTTTACCAAATCAAAAGAACTCTATATAAACCACAGCGATTCAACTCAGGTAGTCATATATAATCCGTATCAAACAAGGCTGTTTGTAAACAATACCAGATATAAATACAATATAAACGGTTCGGAAAACAATACGTTTTTATTTTACAAAGGAGAGATACTGAGTTCATCCTACAAAAAATTGAAATAAGGACATTAACCGATGACTCTTTACATGGTTCTGTTTTTTGCGGGCTTTATACTGGCTATAGGCTTGCTCGCATATGCAAGCATGCAAGTAGCGGAACTGAACAAAAAAGCGGAAGAGTTCGGTAAAAACCTGGAGGAACGTTATTCAAAATCGTTGACCGGATTTGACGAGCTTGAGAAGAATATTGAGGAAGAAGTGGAGAAGGCGGAAAAGACGGAGAAGGCAGCAGCGGTTAGTTGAGAGCGGAGAATTTGGGATGAGAGAAGCTAACATTTTTCGGAAGACGGCAGAGACCGATATTGAACTGTACTTGAATTTGGATTCTAAAAAACACGGCAGCATAAAAAGCGGAAGCGCGTTTTTGGACCATATGCTGAATTTATTTCAATCACATGCCGGAATTGAACTTAGCCTCGTGTGCAAGGGCGATACCGAAATAGATTTTCACCACAGCATGGAAGATATAGCCATCGTTTTGGGAAACGCATTGAACCAGGCTCTCGGAGATAAAAAAGGCATTGAGCGTTTTGGTTTTTATTTTGCGCCGATGGATGAATCGCTGGCCAGAGCAGCCATAGATTTCAGCGGACGCAGCGCCTATGTTTTGCGCGGGAGCTTGCCGGCGAAAATAGGCGAAATGGAGTGCAGCCTTTGGGAGCATTTTTTCAAAAGCCTTGCGGAAAACGCCAAAATGAATTTGCACATAGAACTGCTTTACGGGCAAGACGGCCACCACTGCATGGAAGCCATTTTCAAGGCACTGGCAAGGGCCATAGCAATGGCAATAGGCAAAGGAAAAAACTCGGACGAGATCCCGAGCACTAAGGGCGTTCTGTGATTCCACAAAAGCTCTTAAAAATCTCAAAAGATATTCGCGACGCAGGTGGCAGGGCTTTTTTGGTTGGCGGTTTTGCACGGGATTCCTTGCTCGGCATTAACGGCGAAGCACGGGATTTCGATATTGAGGTTTACTCCATTAACCAGGAAAAATTGCTGGAAATTCTCTCAAGGCACGGCAAACCCAATTTAATAGGAAAGGCATTTGGCGTTATACATCTCTTTAGGCACGGCATTCACTATGATTTTTCCTTTCCCAGAACCGAGAATAAAACCGGAGTTGGGCACAAAGCGTTTAATGTTCAAACCAATCCGAATTTGAGTTTTGAAGAAGCCGCGCTGCGCAGGGATTTTACCATTAACGCAATGGGCATGGAACTTCCGAATCTGGAACTCATAGATCCATATAACGGCCGCAAAGACTTAGAGAATAAAATTTTAAGGCATGTGAGCGAAGCCTTCGCAGAAGACTCGCTCAGGGTTCTAAGGGGAGTTCAGTTTGCAGCACGTTTTGAGCTTAAGGCGGCAGAGGAAACCGTGGAACTCTGCAAAGCACTTTCCTTAAACGATTTGCCCAGGGAAAGGATAGAAGAGGAATTTCGCAAATGGATTTTGAAAGGAGTTAAACCTTCATTCGGGCTTGATTTTTTTTGCCAGGCCGGGTTGCAAAAGATGTTTTTTGAAATCGGGTTTGAAGGCGGTGATTTTGGAAACATACTGGATTATTTGGCAAAGCATAGGGATAGCTTAAATCCGCAAGAAGCGGAAATTATCATGTTCTCAGGGCTTTTATGCTTGCCAAGCGCAAAGCCCCTTGATTTTCTGAAAAAATGGGTTCCGGTAAATATACTGCTGAAAAAAGTTCCGGTATTGCTGGATTCCCTTCCCTTGCTGAACCTTAACAGCAAAAGCGATTTGCGCAGATGCGCTTTAAAAACGAGCGGCTTGAAACTCCCAGCCATGCTGAAAAGCGGAGTTCAAAACAATTCAGAAATTTACAACGAAGCGCAAAAAATCGGCAACGAAATGGGAATTTGGGAAGCCGCTCCGGAGCCGTTCATCACAGGCCAGATGCTGCTGGACATGGGTCTTAAGCCGGGCCCCCAGGTCGGTGAAATAATCAAGCGGGTTTTTGAAATGCAATTGAATGGCGAGGTGAGAAATAAAGAAGATGCTATTTTCTACATTAACAAGGCATGTATCCGTTCTTTTTCATAATCCTTTTTCTGTTCGCCGCTTTGTCTTTTGCGGACGAGCCGCAGTTGCCGGAAGAGCAAAAGAGCGAGGCGGATAAGCGTGCGGATTTGCTGGGCACAGTGCAAATTTCAAGGGTGCATTCGCTGGACGAGGTCAAAGGCTCCTACAAAAGCCCTCGCAGAGCCATGTTCATGTCTTTGCTAGTGCCGGGTTCGGGGCAGTTTTACGTTGGCGGCCAGCCTCGTTATATAAGAGGGGCATTTTATTTGGCAGAGGAGATAGCCCTGATAACCGGTTTGTATTATCACTCCATATATAAGTACGACAAACAGGTGAAAAAATATCGCAATCATGCGGATAAATATTTCATAATTGGAAAATATGAGGAAGCCATGAAAGGAATTACCATTTTAGACCAAGAGAATGCAGATGCATTTCAGCTCCACTACGGCTCCGGAAGGGATGATTATTGCACGGCTATTTACGGCAAAGCAGCAGGCGGCAGCGATAGCAAATGCGTTCTTTTCGCAAGCGGTTATGATTTTTACAAAAGCTACGAACAGGCGGGAATGTCATTCAAGCCTTCTACATTTCCCAACCCTTCGACATTTTACAGGGCTATTGCAAATGAAAGCTTTATACTCGGCTGGGAAGGCACCGTAATAAATCCCATAGCGGAAACCGAAATAAACTCCGGAAAACACGTACCGCTTATAGAAGGAGAATCCGAGCATTATAACAAGTATATTTCCATGCGCAAAAAAGCAACCGATTTGGCAGACAGGCAAGCTATTTTTTTGGGTGCAATAATTTTGAACCACATAGTATCCGCCATAGACGCCGCACTATCCGCAAAAGCGCACAACAACAGCCTTTACGAGGAAAAGGTTTCTTTCCTGGACAAATTCCGTTTAGGAAGCAACTTCAGCGCAGGCGAAAATTTTAAAGCAGAAGCTGCGGTAATATATCTCTTTTAGCGACGAATATGAAATTTTTTTTCAATCATGTTAATCTTCTAATCATGTTAATCGTGGTTCAGACAATTTATTCCCAAACCGTAATTTCCGTTGATGAAAACTTATCTCGCAACAAAGACAAAAGCATGATTTTGTCCTTAGCAGCTTCTGCGATATTGCCGGGGGCGGGGCATTTTTATTTGGGAGAGAAATCAAGAGCCTCCGCATTTTTTTGGGTGGATGCCGCCTTGTGGGTTGCCGCAGGCACAACATGGTTCTATGGCGACAATCAGTTGGAAAACGCAAGGGGCTATGCGGTTAAATATGCCGATGCAAAAGGTGCTCCTAAAGACCTCGGTTTCTTGAGCCTTGTTGGGAACTACAGAAGCAGGAGCGGCTCCCTATACCAAAACTCAAGCCCCGACAACAACGAAGACTACAACCAAGCCATGATAAGAGCCGGTCTTGAAATAGATGCGGAGTACCCTAATAAATATGGCTATCTTTGGGACTGGGGTTCCAGTGACAATCCCGAAACCACAGCGAGAATGAAAGAGTACAACGAAATGCTGAAACGCCATCGCATTGCAAAAATCGCATTTCAAGTTTCCTTGGGCGCAATGGCCCTGAACAGGGTTTTGGCGGTTCTTGATGCAATGCGAATTTACAGGCAAACATCGGCGAATTTTTCGCAACTGCAAATCACGCCATTTGCAACCCCCGAACATTCCGGAATTTTTGTGAACTATGGATTCTAAAATACTCTCCATGCGCAATTTGTCCGTAGCTTTTAGCGATGTTCAAGTTACCGACAAGGTTTCCTTTGATATTTCAAACGGAGAAATTTTTGCCCTTATGGGAGAATCCGGTTGCGGAAAAAGCGTAACCGCCATGGCAATTCCAAGGCTGCTCCCCCACCCCAGCGCAAAAATCGCAAGCGGCGAAATCATTTTTGAAGGCAAAAATCTTTTGGAAATATCTTCAAAAGACATGTACAAAATAAGAGGAAAGCGAATAGGCTGTGTTTTCCAGGAACCTATGCAAGCCTTGAATCCCGTTGCAAGCATTGGGGCACAACTGTTTGAATCCGTCAGATTTTTGCCAAAAGAAAACAGGTTAAAAAGAATAAAAGAGCTTATGGCAAAAGCCGAACTAAAAGACCCGGAGCGTATTTTGAAAAGCTATCCGCACGAGATGAGCGGCGGTATGCTGCAAAGAATTGTGATTTGCATGGCACTGGCGCCTAAGCCTTCCCTTGTAATCGCAGATGAACCCACCACTGCACTGGATGCAAACATACAAACCGCAGTAATGGATACGCTGAAAAATCTGTGCAAAAGCGAAAACGCAGCCATGCTTTTAATAACGCACAACGCCCACTTGGCCGCAAAATACGCAGACAAAATAGCGGTGATGTACGCAGGCCGAATAGCCGAATGCGGCCAAGCAACCGATGTTTTAAACACCCCAAAACACCCATACACAAAAGCCCTGCTAAACGTAGTCCCAGCAAAAGGAAAAACCCTAGCAGACTTAAAACCAATTCCCGGCTCCGTTCCAAACCCAAAAGACTTTGACGATGGCTGCCGATTCCGACTCAGGTGCGAAAACAAATCCTGCAAATCCTATAATCATGAGAATCAAGGTTCAGACAATAAACACTGGAGTGCTTGCCCTTATGAATGAAATTCTCAACATCCAAAACCTCTCTGTAACATTCCGCTCCAAGGGCGGGACGGTTCATGCGTTGAAAAATATTTGCTTTTCCCTTGACGAAGGCGATGTTTTAGCACTTGCCGGTGAATCCGGAAGCGGGAAAAGCACGGTTGCAAACGCATTGGTTGGGCTTGTTCCCTGGGAGCGTGGCGGAACTTACACGCTTTTTGGCGAGAACATAAACCCTTTCAAAAAAAAATCCTTTTCCATTGTTCGCAGCAAAATGCAAATGGCTTTTCAAGACCCTTATTCCTCTTTAAATCCGAGAAACACCGTTTTGGAAATAGTAGCCGCTCCCCTGCTGGCAAAGGGAATGTCAAAGAGCGAGGCTACGGGAAAAGTCAAAAAAATGCTGGATTTGGCGGGGCTTTCAAATGCCGATGTAAATAAATTTCCCCACGCTTTTTCCGGCGGTCAAAGGCAACGCATAGGTTTGGCACGTGCCCTTGTGCTTGAGCCTAAGATTTTAATTTGCGATGAAATAACCTCTGCGCTTGATGTTAGCGTACAGGCTCAGATTTTGCACTTGCTAAACGACCTGCGAAAGGAATTAAATCTCTCCATGATTTTCATTTCGCACGACATTGCCGTTATGGAGATAATAGCTAACAAGATTTTGAGGTTGAAAAACGGCGAAGCTATAGCTGTTTAAATATTAGTATCCCAAAGCAACCTAAAGACTTCTTTGGAAAGCCTATCATTTTCTAATGTATAAAACAAAAAAATGTTTGTATCTATGAGATAACGCATACTATTTCATTACTGCACGTATATCATGAATGACACCTATGCCGCCTGGGTGCTTTAAAGTCCACAAAGCAGCCTTTGACAACTTTATGCTGCCGTCTGTCGGAGGCATACGCCATTTTTTTTCTCTCTTTTTCTTCATAAAAACTCCTGTTATGCAATTTCTACTACAAATATAATAAATATTTAGGCAAAATAGACAAAAAAAAATTATAGCTTTAATTTTGCAAACATATGTTGACACTTTCCCAAAAAAATCCGCTAACCACACAACTTTTTTCTATATTTACCCTCGCAGAGGATTATTTTATACCTACCATTTCGACGCCTCGGCAAAATAACTATATTACCTCAAAAGATGCAACGATGCTTCTTCGCAAGTTGTTGAATATGAATTTAGAACTTTATGGGCGGTACCCTGAATTCACGGAGGTAGATATGACTTTACAGCAAGTGGTTGATGCAGGCATGGATGAGATCAGAGCCATAAATATTATTGATGGACCTCGTATCAGGGCTATTGGCAAGGCTTATCGCAAAGCTGTTGCGAAAGCCGAGAACCGAGGCTTAAAACAAGGCGTTGCTATCGGTATGGAAAAGGTTTTTGCGCTTTTAGAGAAAGGCATGTCTTTGACGGAAGCTAAGAAAAAGCTAAGCATTAGCAATTAGCTTTCCTAAAAAAAATCCCATTGCTACGCTAGCGGCGGGCTTCGCCTTAGTCCTGGACGCAACGTGCGCTACACAGGCTAAACTTGTAGTAGCCGTTCCAGTATGCGTTGTCGTAGTTGGAGTGCATGTGCCGGCTGAAGGCGATGTTGCTATTGTACTCAGTGGCCCTCCACCAGTAGCCGACGAAACTGCCATCCTCCGAACTGCCACCGCCCGGCAAGGCCAAAAACCCGTACTCGTTCATGCCGTTACCGTTATCGTACCAACCTGATGTAGCCTTCAATAACTTTGTGTCACAACTACTATATGCCAACCTTCTGGACAAATACCTTGATGAGGCGATTGTATTTGGTTTGAGCAAGTACTTGAATTGCAACTTGACACAAGACCCATAGCTGTTGACCAGTCATACAAACGACCGTAAATATTGCAGTTGGGGTCCGAGTTACCATTGCATACGCTGCCTGTGGCGTTGTAATTCAAATTTTCCGCAAACCATGTTTGTGTGCCTATTACTACGGTCTTGTATGTTTGGCCTCCGTAAGTTACCGGAGTGCCGTAAACTACGCTGCTTTGACTAACAATAGAGGAACTTGAGCTTTGAGCCAGTGAACTGGAACTCGGAACAGAGGAACTGGAGCTTAGAGTTGATGAACTGGAACTAATGCCGGAGCTGCTGCTGCTTGGGCTTTGAGTTAGGGAGCTGGAACTTGGAACAGAGGAGCTGCTGCTTAGAGTTGATAAACTGCCGTCTTTTAGGCAGCGGACGGAGCGATATTCTCCTTTGCTGCTGCCCCCGCATCCAATGTTAATGTAGGGGGCGTAGAGGCTGTTGCTTGAGTTCTCTCCAGCAATCCACCAACTGGCACATGAGCCGATATTTTTACCAGAGTAGCCGCCCGGCAGAGCCGAAAAACCGTAATCGTCCGTGCCATTACCAGCATCATTATTCCAACCGCTCGTTGCTTTTAAGAATGTGTTTACATTACAACTATATTGTGATATGCAATCGTTATTGCTTTCGACATAATTTGTCAATACACCCCACTCCGCTCCGCTCGGAATATGCCAACCTTCGGGGCATATACCACGATGAGGCGAATTTATTGAGCTTGAGCAAAACCTATTTTCGCAAGTAAAATAAAGATTCAGAGCTTTTGTCCAATCATATAGGTGACCGTATTTATCATTGGGGCTGTGTCCGGCACCGCTACTTGTAATCCAATAATTCAAATTCTCCGCCATCCAAGTTTGAGTTCCTATGGTTGTAATTCTATACGCCTGCTCATCTCGTGTATCGCAAAGATATGTGCTGCAGTCAGCCCATATAGCATAAAGGGTAATATCCTCTGCAACGGTATATGAAGAACTGGCTCTGTAAGTAGTTCCCGTGCCGGAACTGTTTGTGTTCCAACCTGTGAATAAATGACCTGTTTTTTCCAAATTAGAGCTATTTCCAAGTGTTATACTAGAACCGTTAGCTACCGTTATAGCCGCAGGTGCTGCTCCGCTTGCTCCGTTGCCGTCAAAAGTTATGGTAGAAGCGGGAAACCAATTAGCATAAAAGGTAACATTGCCCGTAACGGTGAAGGAAGAACCGGGTTTGTATTTAGTTCCTGTACCGGAACTGTTGGTAGTCCAATCATCAAAAACATACCCTGTTTTTCCAAATAAAACAAGGGTGGAAAGTTGTATAGAAGAACCGGAAGCCGCCGTTATTCCAGACGGGCCACTTCCACTTGTCGCCCCATTGCCGTCATAAGTCACGGTATAAGCCGGAAGCCAATTCGCATTCATAGCAGCATTGCCTTTGATGGTATATGAGGAACTCGCTCTATAGGATGTACTGGTGTCAGCCCAGCCGTTAAAAGCATACCCGCTCCTCCAAAGATTACTCTCATTGGGCAGCGTAACAACATCGCCATAACTCCCGCTAATAGCCACCGGAGGCGTACCGCCCGTTGCATCGGGGGCGTTAAAGGTTATTGTATAGACATGGATGGGGTCAGTCGGGTTATCCCGTTCATAGGGATTAGAACAGCCCAGCACCACAAAAGTGAGTGCGGTAGTGATTAGGGCTAGGGTTTTCATAAATAACCTCCTGTGGTTAAGGTGAAAGAATAAGATTGAAGAAAATTCCCCTCTCGTAGAGGGGAATTTTGAAACGTCAAATAAAGTGTCCAAAAAACTGTCTAAACACTGTCTAAACACTTTTTGGACACTTGGAAACTGTGTTTTTGCTCCAAAATCCCCGCTTTTCGCTTGGCACGGCTTTTGCGTTTTATATATTAACAACAAAGAAGCAACGGAGAATTTATGGCAGAGAAAAATGGCATTACAAGACTTGAACGGGCACAGGCTGCCGCTTGGAAAGCTATTCGTGAAGGGCAGAAAGCTACACGAGAATTTCGTGAAGAATCGCAGAAGGCTACACGAGATTTTCGTAAAGAAATGCAAGAATATCGTGAAAAATCGCAGAAATCTTGGGAAGAATATCGTGAAGAATCGCAGAAAGATTTGCAAAAATATCGTGAGGAATCGCAGAAAGCTGCACAAGAATTTCGTGAAGAAATGCGAGAGTTTCGTAAATCTATGCGAGAAATTAATGAATCTATGCGAAACTCCATACAAAAAGTTAGTGATAACATAGACAAACTCTCTGAAGAAAACAGAGAGTTCAGAAAAAGCCTTGAACTTGTCAACTATAGGTCCGGCACGTTTGCCAACAAGCTCGGTAAGTTTTGGGAGCTTATGATTGTCCCTCATATAGATGAGAAATTCAATGAACTCGGATTTCATTTTAAGTCCGTAAATCCGAATTTTGACTTTGACAAGCCTAACGCTAACGACAAAACCCTTGCCGAAGTTGACATTCTGCTCGAAAACGAGGATTCCGCCGTTGTCGTTGAAGTTAAAGACAACTTTAAGGAGAAATACCTCGCTGAACACATTGTCAGAATGAAGAAGCTGAAGGCTTTGCCTCGTTTTGCGAACAAGAAACTCTACGGGGCTATTGCCGCTGCTTTTGTCAAGGACGAGTTCAAGCGGCAGGCTTTTAAGCATGGCTTTTACGTGCTGAACCGCCCCGATACTGTGAATGTGGAGATAGAACCGTTCCCAAAAGGTTGCAAGCCTAGAGCGTGGTGAGTAATAATCACCGCAAACGGGCACACCCGCAGGTGTGTCCCTGCGGGTGGGGTTTTTGTGCGTGTGCCGTTGCGTGATTGTTTGCATTTTGGGTCTCCTTATTTGTCCCTTTCGTAAGGAGTGGAACAGCCCGGCTCCAGCAAAGCGAAAATAATGCAAAGCCTTAAAACCATACATGCACCCCTATCCCCAAAACAAGAGCCGCACCACCTATAATAAGGTATGTGTTTCCCTTAGAGTGAGAATCTTCTACTTTCTTCCACCCCTTTTCATAATCAGAGGAGGCAGCGGGCTTCAACTCGGAATAGCTGTCATACGCCTTATCCCTATCGCTCATAGCCGACATGCTTTGAACAAGAAACACCGCCCCCGTAATGTCAAGCACCGCACCGAGCAGGTGGCTCTTAAATGTCCCGTCCGTGTAGGTGTAGGATACAGGCTTGTTGTGCTCCAGCTTTACCGGAACAGGCTCCACCCCGTCCTTCCCCATCTTCACCTCCGAACATATAGGAATAGAACCCTCAAAAGGCGTTTCCCCAACCTGCTTGCCGTTCACAAAAACCGGCATGGAGATATTCCTAATCTTGCGTTTTGCCCGCAAAACCAGAGTGCCTTGCTTCAACGCCACCTTCTCCTGCGTGTCAAAAGAAATGCGGCCATTACGCTCTATCTTCACATCCGCATTAATATCCTCGTAGCAACTGTGCGAAAGCCGCACCTTACGCTCCCCGTGCAACAGCTTCACTTCGCCAAAAGAATAGCTCTCGCCGTCTATCTGCAAATACCAGTCCTCCCTCTCGCCTATGCCGCTTGTATAAGACGGGCTTATGCTCATATACCCATACCTGTGAACGATTTTGTCCGATATGTCGTA
>JAISSJ010000171.1 GCA_031273195.1 Candidatus Fibrimonas sp. | reverse complement strand
ATATCCAAAGTGTGGTGAACGTTGTCGAAGGCAAGCACAACTTCCGGCAAAATCAAATGCGCAAGCGGCTGTTCCGGCGGCAATTTGTTCTGTATGCGAGTTTCAAAAAAAGACACCATCTCATAAGCGAAATAACCCACCAAGCCGCCTTTGAACCTGGGCAAACCGTCCAGCTCCGCATGGCGGTATTCGCCTGCAATTTTCCGCAGAACACTTAAAGGGTCGCCGCTGTGCGGAATTTTCTTTACATCTCCCTTTTTATTTACCTCAACAAAATCCCTGAAAACCCGGAGTTCCAAGTGCGGGGAAAATCCCAAAAAGCTGTACCTGCCCCAATGTTCGCCGCCTTCAACGGATTCAAATAAAAACAACGATTTTTCGTCTGTGAGCCTAGAGAGCACACTCACCGGGGTTTCGGTATCTGCTAAGAGCCGCACCCCAACGGGGATAACAAGATTTGTGCCATCGCCGGTCTTTTGGGCGAGCATTTCTTTGTACTCTTGTGCGTTTGGGTATTCTCTAAGTTGCATGGGGGGGAATATAGGAAATTAATCCTGAAATGGCAAAATTAAATACTTATAATTAGAAATGTATTGACATTTTCCAAAAAAAATGTATATTTAGTTTATGTGGCTTTCAAATCACGCAAAAGAGCGAACACAAGAACGTGGGATAAGCAAAACCTACAAACAGGAGGCCTAAATGACAAAAGTCCTTACGGAAGAAGAAATGGAACGCCTTGGTTCATACTTTGATGAGCACGGCGAAGAAGAATGGGAAGAAGCCGAACGCAACGGCGACATTTTCAGCGTTTCGGAGCTTGGCTGCGACAATGCCGCAGCCGCCACCGCAAAGCTTGCAGAGATGCGAGAGAAAGGCATAAAGCCGGTTCGCAAAATGTATTCTTTCCGTTTACCTGTTTTCGTGGTTGATGGGCTTAAAGAAAAAGCAAAGGCGCAACACAAACCATACCAGCGTTTTGTGAACGAAGTTTTGGCACAGGCAGCCTTTTAAATCCTTTTCAAAATCTCAATTAGGCCTTCTTTTACCACTTCTAGCGGGCTTTGGTCTTTTATCTCCCCGGATTTTGACAAATAGTCTTTAATTATGGCTTCTCTCATTTTTTTGCCGATGGTTTCGCCAAATAGCTCCTCCGGCGTTATTCCAAGTTCTACAAGCTTTTCAACTTTGTCAAAAACCACACCAGATTTGCCGCTTACATATTGGCTAACGGCAGATTGGTGAACACCCAAAACTTCAGCAAGTTCTACTTGAGAAATTCTTCGCCTATTCATAAAGTTTAAAAAGTCAATTTTTGACACAATAAAAATCTCCTTTTAATAAATGTAGGCAAAATTTCAAGAAAAATAAAGAAAAAATCACTTTTTTTAATCCCTCCTAGATTTTATCAAAATAATTCACTATATTTATGAGCGTATCTAATATAGAAATTAGATGTTTTTAACTTAAAAAAACATTAAAATCAATTGATTCGCTTTCAAAATTCACAGCAAAACGCCTCAAATATCACTTTTTTCCGTCAAAAATAAGAAAAATTAATCTTTTTCCCAAAAAAAATGTATATTACTAATAATAACCTTTAACCAGGAGGAAATTATGAAAATGTCCATCAAAACTTTCGTTTGTACCCTTGCGGCATTAATTGTTGCGTCTTGCAACAACGTAAGCGAACCAAATCCGCAAGATGGTCCAGGCAATAATCCTGGCAACGTTGCGTGTAAGGAGCTTTATTGGGATCCTTATCCTGACCTTGACCCGGCTTGCAGAAGCGAAGATAGAATAGAGGTTGCTATTCTTGATGAACAAGAAATTGTGTTCGAGGTTGATGGTGAATATTATAGTAACAAAGACATGGAGATATGCACAAAAGGTATTTATGTAAATGGTGAATATGTGAGCAGGGACGAGTTAGAACGCATACTTCGTGATAATACTGATGGCCCAGAGTTCAAGGAGTCTCTCAGAGGCGAAATGGAAGCCTATTATGAGCGTGGAAAAAGATGTAATGAAGCAAAGAATAGCAAAGCAAGAGACCTAATTGTTCCATGCAAACTAATGTACGAATACGAAGGAGACAGTTTTTGGACGGGGTCGGCAATGCTTACGGAAGAAGAAATTGCCGAACTGAAAGAAACGTACGACAACATCTCTATTGTACATATGGTACCCGTTGATGATGAACCCGTTGATGATGAGGTAGACGTAGGCAGCGGTGTAGATAGGTGCTTGCCATAAACAGGCTTAGGCAGCTTTGTATCTGCAAAAAATGGCACGCTTTTTGCAAATACAAACAGTATGGATATTAGGGCTAAAGATCTGATAGGCGTGGGCGTAGCATCGCTACTGCTTTTTCCTGTGATTTTCTTTGCGGTTTTACTGATTACAGGAACGGCAAAGATGGAAATCGGCGGTTTGGATAGCGAAACCAAAAAGAAAATCGTCGGTTACTTGGAAAGGCATTCGCCGGAACAGGAAGCGCAGGATTTGGAGCAGAGCAAGCTCTATGAGGCAAATCGCAAACTATCAGCGGAATTAGATGAAAAACAAAAGCTAATTCAGGAAGAAGCTGCCCGTTTGGAGCTTTTAAAATTGGAAACCAGCCAAAATCTGGTAAAAATCAACCAAAATAGGGAAGAAATTAATAAAAGAGTAGGGGAATCAAAGATTCTCTCCGACCAAAAAATTGAAGAACTGGCACAGGTTTATGCGGTTATGAAGCCTGTTGAAGCCGCCCCCATTTTAATGAATTTGGACGATGATTCCATTGCACGTATAATAAAGAGAGTACCGGACTCCCGTGCGCAAAGCAAACTTTTAGCGGCAATAGGTGCGATAAACACCAAAAAAGCCGCTTCAATCACAAAAATTTTAGGCTGGAAGGAGAAAGGGCTATGAATATATCAACAATACCCGCACCGGTTGCCGCCGAGCTTTCGGGGGCAGGTTCTTTTTTTGGCTCCTGCCAGATAGCATCAGGCGGTTTTGAGTCGTTTTTGCAATCTGCGTCTGTGGCATCAACGAGCTATGAAACACCGGAAATGCCAACCGGCACAGAAGGTAGTATGGCCGACGCTGAAGGCAGCATATTTGGAATGCTCACCGGTTATGCAAAAAATAAAGACTCAAACGAAGTGCTGAAGAAGCTGCAGGAAATACTCGGCGAAGAAGCTGGGGCAAAGGTGTTTAAAATTATGACGGATTTTCTTAATGAATACGTGCCTTTAGAGCAAGGAGGCATTGCCAATTCCAAGACCGTCAATACTGCTCCGGAAACGTTGACAATTTTTCATTTGATGGAACTTCTTGACCCGGAGTACTTAGCTGAAACTCCCATAGCAAAACTGAAAGCCGAGCTGGGAAGCATTTTGGAAGAAATTAAAGAGATATTGGGACATGGGCAAAAAGAGCAGCCGGAAATGGATATACCGCAGCTCCTAATGGAAGCAGTGCAGCCAAAAGCGGAAATAGAACAGCCGGGAATTGAGATGCCGCAACCAAAAACAGAGGTGGTGCAACCGGAAATTGAAATACCGCAGCCAAAAACGGAAGCAGTGCAACCAAAAGCGGAAATAGTACAGCCGGAAATTGAAATACCGCAGCCAAAAACGGAAGCGGTGCAGCCAAAAGCGGAAATAGCACAGCCGGAAATTGAAATACCGCAACCCAAAACGGAAGCGGTGCAGCCAAAAGCGGAAATAGCACAGCCGGAAATTGAAATACCGCAACCAAAAACAGAGGTGGTGCAACCAAAAGCGGAAATAGCGCAGCCGGAAATTGAAATACCGCAACCAAAAGCGGAAGCGGTGCAACCAAAAGCGGAAATAGCACAGCCGGAAATTGAAATACCGCTACCTAAAACGGAAGCGGTGCAGCCAAAAGCGGAAATAGCACAGCCGGAAATTGAGATACCGCAGCAAAAAACGGAAGCGGTGCAGCCAAAGGCCGAAATAGCTCAACCGAAAACTAAAATACCGCAACCCAAAGCGGAAGTGGTGCAACCGAAAACAGAAGAGGAAAAATTGCCTCATGTTATAATAGATATAAGATTATATTCTTTGGCAAGTCAACTTGGAATTAAGCCGTCGGAGCATCTGGAATTTTTCGAGCTTGTTAATGATTTACTGGAACAGGGCTTAATTGACTTGGACGATTTTGATTTGGATAAGGCTGCGAAGCCGCAAGTGCTAGTAGTTGCTGATAATATAAAAGAAGAAAAGGAACTTAACTTTTTCGGAGAAACCTTGAAAGAACTTTGGGAGTACGTTAAAAACGGAGATGAACCCAAAAAAGAAGAAATACTTTCAATGTTCAGGCAAATTGCCAATACAAAGGAAACGGCTAAGGAATTAAAAGATGTTTCGAGCACTATAGGGCAGAAAACGGAAAATATTGACAAAGAAAATTCCGGTTCAACATCGGAAATTCCTAAAACTTCTGAAAAAGAAACCGAAATCAAATTTGTAAACTCTGAACCTGTGAAAAATAAATCCAATAAGCACAGGGAAGAACAATATGTACAGCCCGAAGTTCGCGCCGTTTGGGAAAGCAGCGGGCTGAAAATAGAGATTATCAATCCGAAAACTGGTGAAAAGCTGCAAAGCACTCAAACTGCGATGCCACAAAATATGCAGGAAAAACTGCAGGAATTTGAGGTGATAAAACAGGTTGTAGCGCGGGCAAAATTCATCACAACGCCTACGGGCGAGCAAAGGCTCACAATACATCTGCGTCCCGAGCATTTGGGGCAATTGGATTTGCGCATCACTTTAAGCCGCGGCGAAATGCAAATTCACGCCAGGGTAGAAAGCCCAACCGCGCAGCAGGCTTTGGAAAATCATATAGGGCTTTTGCGCGAGGGTTTGGAAAAACAGGGCATAACTCTGGAGCGTTTGGAAGTTTCAATTGAGCAAAAAGACAAGCAGGATGCCTGGTCTTTAGGGGAAAAACATGAACGGCATGAGCAGAAGCACGGTCAAAAGCACAATCATCGCGGCAGGGAATCGCATTTGGCGGTTTCCATCGCAAACGAAAAGGCGGATACCGGCAGACGGCTCGGCTACAACACAATGGAATATTTAGCATAAAGGAGAACAAATCATGGCTAGCGTTACCGGTTTATTCGACGACTACATCAAGCAACCTGACACTCGCAAGGTGACCATGTCCAAAGAGGGCACCAACGTTGAGGAAGGCGACACCAAGTCTTTTCAGAAATCCGACAGCACGATGGGCAAAGACCAGTTTTTGGCTTTGCTAGTTGCGCAGTTAAAATACCAGGACCCTCTCAATCCTGCCCAGGACACCGAGTTTGTGGCGCAGCTTGCCCAATTCTCGCAGCTTGAATTTACGCAAAATTCAACTGCGGCTATTTCCACGCTAGCCAGCAATATGCAGGCGTTTATGGATATGCAAAACATGCAAGCTCAGAGCATAACCAATGCCAGCGCAACTCCGCTTATAGGCAAAGATGTTCGTGTTATGGAAAACACCTTTACCCACAAAGGCATGACCGAAAGGACATTTAACATATATTTATCCGAAGGTTATAAGCAGGGAACCGTTGTAATTAAGGATGCGGAAGGAAAGGTAGTTGCAGAGATTGACGTAGAGGCAGGTGTATTTAAGGATGCGAATGGGAAGGAAATTGCAGCAACTGATGCGGAGAGTGCTAAGCGTATAGAAGATGCAAAGAAGCGCGGAGAAGCGATGGTGACTTGGGACGGTAAGGACCCGGAAACAGGCAATATGCTTTTAGGCGGCAAATACACGATTGAGGTTGTGAGTGCAGATGGCACGAAAACCATTGGCTACGCTTACCAAGATGGCAAAGTTACCGGAGTTAGCTTTAATTCAGGCGGCGCAGCCTTGACCATAAACGATACTCAATACGGACTTGGATACTTGGTGGAAGTTAAGGATCCTTTAGCGGAAAGCGCCAAGAAAGAGCCGGATCAACCTAAAACTGCCGATGACGATGATGAGGAAGAGGATGACGTGTAGGGTAAACTTTTGCCTTTTATCTGAACCATGATTCACTTGATTCAAGGATTTTCTTGATTTTTCAACATCATTTTCGTAATCATGTAAATCCTAAAATCATGTGAATCAAGGTTCAGACAATATGGCGAATACCGTGGCAAAATAGGCAAATATCCCTGCGAAATTGGGCAAACACGCAGGTTTGCCCCTACAGCCCTTGACAGGCACGGAAATTTTTTCTATATTTACCCCTCAAATGAGACCCCAGAACCCCAAAATGCCCCTCATGCCAGAGCCTCCGACACAGGCTCCAGGGCATCATGTTACGTTTGTGGGGTCCCAAAAATACCTCCAGCATACGTATTGCGATTCTAGGAAAGTTTATGCCCAAATAGAAAATTATTTTAGCCATATAAACACGATTTTTACCCCCCCCCCCCCCCCCCCCCCCCCCCCCCCCCCCCCCCCCCCCCCCCCCCCCCCCCCCCC